>NZ_JBFAXR010000081.1:0-39967 GCF_040680895.1 Streptomyces sp. NPDC051940
GACAATCCGTACGACGTCGGCATGATCGGACTGCTCGGGTACGGCGCGTGCTACGAGGCGCTGCAGGAGGCGGACCTGGTGGTGCTGCTGGGTCCGGGGGCGCAGCCCCCGCAGCACCGGGGACCGGGGGCGCGGCCCCCGCAGCGCGGGTCGCGGGAGGGAGGGGGACGCCCGCGGAGGTCGATACGACCTCCGCCGTCTGTGTGCGGCCGCCCGGCACCGCCCGATACACCTTCCCGCCCACATCCAGATGCGGCGCATCCTCCGTCGCGACCCACACCAGCGGCCGGGGCCGAGGCGAGCGGCCCTCCGACATCGCCATCTCGACCCCCGTCACCGTCCCCGCGAACGCCTCACCCGCGAGCCGCCGCGCAGCCATCACCAGCGGATCGTCGAGCGCCTCACCCGCCTCCAGCTCCGCCTGCGCCCGCTCGCGGGACGCGAGCTTGCGTGCCGCGGTCGTCGCGTCGTCGCGCCGCGGCTGCGGGGGCTCGCCGGCGCGCACCCGGTCGCGGTGGTGGGTGTACGACCAGCGGTCGCCGGTCCAGCGGACAGCGACGTGGGCGCCCGCCGGCAGCGGCCGCAGCAGGGCGACGCCCTCCCAGACCGCGTCCCAGGTGGGCCGGAGCTGGGACGCCAGCAGCTCGCGGATCTCGTCCTCCGCCCCGGGGACCCCCGCGTCGTAGCGGGCGGCCGCCGGCGCGAGGAGCCGGTTGTCGAAGGCCGGATCCGTGGCCGGACCGGCCGGCGGCGTGAGCAGCTGACCGCGCGCGTCGCGGGCCCGCTCCACCGACTCCGGGTCGGAGCCGCGCAGCCACGCGAGCAGCACGCCGAGGTGCTGGTCCTCCAGCTGGCTCTGGCCGGTCGCCCAGTGCCGGCCGAGGAGCTCCGTCATCGGCAGCAGCAGCGAGGAGCCGGGCGTACGGGCGCGCTCGGCGTAGTGCGTGAACCAGCGCCCGAGCAGCGGCACCCGCGGCGGCGCCGGATACGGCGTGTCCGGATCCTCCTCCGCCGTACGCCGGAAGCGCATGGAGCGGCCGAGCAGCCGGACGTAGTCCACACCGGGGGAGGACGGCACGAGCAGCTGCGGGGCGTCCGCGCAGACCTCGATCTCCTCGCCCTTGCGCTGCTCGGTCTCGACCTCGTCGGCGTACGACTCCAGATACGGCAGCACCACGTCCGCGAGCCGCGCCAGAAAGGCGAACCGCAGGTCGCGGTCGCGCGGCTGCGGCACGGTCAGCAGCTGGGGCTTCGCGGGATCGGTGCCGACCATCGCGCCGAGAGGCGCGGCCGCCTCACCGGCCGCGGTCAGCGGTACGAACACCAGCGGACGCTCCGACAGATGCCGGTGCCGCACCGTCGTCAGCGGCTGGGCCCGGCCCGCGCGCACCGCCTCGGCCCGGGCCAGCGTGACCATGAGGCTCATCCCGCCACCCCCAGCGCCTCGGCGCGCAGCCGCGCCGCCCGCCGCAGCGCGTCGGCGGCCGGGTCACCGGCCCCGTCGAGCCCGGAGGCGGCGTCGAGCACGGCGTCCACGGTGCGCAGGGCGCCGAGTTCGCCGCGCACCGACCGGCCGAGCGCCAGCACCTCGCCGGCCGCGCGGGACCGCCCGCGGCAGTGGAACGCCAGCTCGCAGGCCGCCAGGCACTCCGGCGAGTACGCCGCGGGCACCGCCTCCACCGAGCGCGTCAGCTCCGCGGCGGGGCGCTCCACGTCGAAGGACACGTCCCCCGGCAGCCCGGCGGCGATGGCCTCCAGCCGGGTCAGCCGCGCGAGCTGGCGGCGGGTCACCGACAGCTGCGGGCGTACGTCGAGCAGGTCGGCGGCGGGGGTGTTGGAGAAGTCCTTCGGGCAGACCAGCAGGACGCGTTCGCGCACGGTGTGGGCGGCGAGCGCCAGGACGTACACGGCGGACTGGCGGGCGGCGGCGCCGACCTTCGAGGGGTCGGCGGAGCCGTCGAGGATGGGGAAGGACTTGATCTCGATGACCGTCACCGTGCCGTCGGGGTCGACGACCACCGCGTCCGGCTCGAGGTAGACGGGCGAGCCGGCGACCTCCAGGCTCAGCATCGGATGGTCGAACAGCGTCCAGGCACCGCGCTCCACCGCCGCGCGCAGCTCCAGCGCGGTGCGCGCGGTACGACCCGCGGGGCCGGGCGCGGACAGGTCGGGGACCGTGACCTCGTCGGCGGCGGGCGCCTCCACGCCCAGCCGGCGGCAGAGCAGGCCCAGCAGCTCGGCGCCGCCGTCGGCCTTGACCTTCGCCTCGAAGGAGTTGCCGCGGGCGAACGCGAACTGCGACTGGCCGAAGGACGCCGGACTGCCCAGCGCCTGCGCCAGCTTCGCCTTGTCCACGCCGGCACCGTCCAGCAGGGCGCGGCGGCGGCAGCCGGGGTTGGCGGCGAGCGCGGCCAGCGCCCGGGCGTCGAGGGCGCGCGGCGCGACCCCCTCGCCGCGCAGGGCGGACAGCCGGGCGCGCAGTCCGGGTGCGGCGGGCGCCCCCTCGGCGGGCGGCGCCTCGGTGGTCGATGTCGCGCGGAGCGGCGCCTCAGAGGGAGGCGTGCTCGCCCTCGACGTCGGCGGCTGCTGGGCCGGCAGGGCGGCGGCCGCCGTCCGTGGAGGAGGCGGTGTCGCGCTGTCTGGGGATGTGCGGTCCACGCGCGGCAGTCTCCCACTCACCACTGACATCCGCGGCGGCGGGAGCGGCGGCGGGCGCGGCGGTCTTCTTGGTGAACGCGGTGCGCAGCCGGCCGAGTGTGAGGTCCGAGGCCCGCATCAGCGGCTTGGAGACCAGCCAGCCCAGACCCATCACGGCCGCGCCGGCGACCGCGTCGAGCAGGTAGTGGTTGGCGGTGCCCATCACGACGATGCAGATCACCGCCGGATAGGCCACGGCGAGCATCCGCACCGGGGTGGACTTCGCGTTCCGCCACAGCACGATGCCGCACCACAGCGCCCAGCCGCAGTGCAGGCTCGGCATGGCGGCGTACTGGTTGGTGAAGCCGCCCATCCCCCGGGGGGCGCTCGCCTCGCCGCCCCACCAGCCGTACGAGGCGTACTGGGCCATCGTGTCGACGAAGCCGTACTGCGGGTCCAGCAGGCGCGGCGGGCAGGTCGGCAGCAGGACGAAGCCGATCAGGCCGATCATCGTGGAGCCCAGCAGCCAGGTGCGCAGCCGCCGGTACTGGTCGCGGCAGCGGAACCAGACCCAGGCCAGGACGACGGGCGTGACCAGGTAGTGGAGGGTGGCGTAGATGAAGTCGGCGGGCACGCCGATGGTGGCGTGGGCCGTGAAGAGGCGGTTGAGCGGATGCTCGGCGTTGATGTGCAGGAACTTCTCGATGTCGAGGATCGCCAGGCCGTTGTCCGTCGCCTGGGTCTCGGCGCCGCGGGCCAGCAGCCGGCCGGCGGAGTAGGTGCTGTAGACGATGACGATGAGCAGAAGCTCCGCCCACCAGCGCTGTCGCCGTTCCACCGCCATCGTCCGCCTTCCCTTCCCGCGCCCCCGTTTCGGCGCATCGCCCACCGTACGGTGTAGACGAGGCCCGGTGCACCCGGCTTATGAGTGCGCGGGCAGGTAGACGCGTGGAGATCGGGTGAAGGTTGCCTCGATGTGGGAAAGCCCACGTCGCGCGCGGGCCGGGAGTCGCCGGGCGCGCGGACGGGAAGGGCTCAGCCCGCCGGCAGCGCCGCCGCCTCCCGCGTCCGGTCGAGGAACGGGCCGACGGCCGGATCGGCGGCGTACGGGCGCAGCCGGGCGGCCGTGGAGCGCAGCATGGTGCGGATGCGGGCCGACTTGACCTCGCCCAGGAGGTGCGCCGCCTTGTCGCCGGCCGCCGCGGCCTCGTCGGGACGGCCCCCGGCCGCCAGATCCCCGGCGAGCTGGGCGGTGAACAGCGCGATGTTCCGCGTGAAGTGCGGATCCTGCAGGGCCACGGCCCGGCGCGCGTGGGCCGCCGCGCGTTCGTGGTCGCCGAGCGCCGACCAGCACTGGGCCTCGAGCCCGGCCAGCTCCGCCTCGCCGTAGAACGACATCCACTCGGGGTCCGCGTCCGAGGGGCCGGCCGCGAAGAGGTCCTTCGCGCGGCCGAGCGCCTCCCGGCACGCGCCGCGGTCGCCGAGCCCCGCCCAGCCGCCCGCCTCGCGCAGCGCCAGCAGCGACCGCAGCCGGGCGGAGCCCAGATGCCGCGCCGCGGCCTGTGCGGCCTGCGCCGCCCGTACCGCCTCGTGGGGGCGCCCCGCGTCGCGCGCGAGGAAGGCCGTGTTGCAGAACGCGTGCGCCTCCAGCGCGGGGTCGCCGGCCACCCGTGCGGTGGCGAGGGCCTCCGCGTAGTGCGAGCGCGCGTCGGCGAAGCGGCCGGAGTCGTGGGCGAGCCAGCCGACCGAGATCGCCAGCTCGCCGGCGCCGGCGTGCAGCCGGTCGCTGACGGGCCGGCGCAGCGCGCCCGCGTCGACCAGGTCGTACGCCGAGCGCAGCGTCTGCCCGGCCTTCTCGTACAGGGCGTCGCCGCCGTGCCGGTCGTCGAGCAGCCGGATGCGGCGGACGGCCTCCTCCACGGCGGTCGCCTCGGTGGCGCCGGGCCGGCGCGTCCCGCGCCCGGTCGCCCCGGCGGGGGCGGCGGCGGTGCCCAGGGCCAGGCCGGCCATGGCGGCCGAGCCGCCGGTCATGAACGCGCGACGCAGCACGTCGCTCTCCTCGTCGGTACGGGTGTTGGGGGTCGTCCCCGGGCCCCGGCCGGCCAGGCGCTCGGCATCACCCTGGGGCGCGCGCGGAGCGCCGTGCGCCGTCCTGCGGCCGCGAACGGTCTCGCGGGGCGCGAAGCCCAGGTCGGCGAGCGTGTGTCCCGGGAACATGTGCAGGAACACCCGCTCGTAGGCGTAGTTGGGGCACCGGATCTCGCCGGACTCCACGCGCCCCACGTAGCGGGCGTCGCAGGAGACCTGCTCGCCGATCTCCCGCCCGGACCGCCGTACGGCAGCCGCGAACTCCCCAGGTGAACGATGCCCCCGCAGCCGGCGGAAGGCGGTGTTGGGTACAGGGGTCACCGCGTCACTGTTCACGTCGGCATCCCTCTTTCGTGGATCTGCGTACGGTGTTGCGGTGGCGGCGCCGGTGTCCGGAGGGACGCCGGTGCCGCCGTGAGTACCGGCGGGCACGAAGGTAGTGGCTCCACACCGGCAGGAATCCCGAGTTTGACTACAAACCGGATATCTCACCCGGCAAACGCCATGAAGTGCCATCCTTTGTGGCGTGTATGCGCCGTAGCTGTTGACGCGCTGTCGCGTTGAACCTGGTGCACAGGGGACGCGGCGACTGCGTAAGGAGGGGTTTCCCTTGCTGGAGACCGGCGTGGACACCAGCGGATCGCGGAGCGGGGCGGAGGGCCAGGACGGCCCGGACGGCCCGGAGCCCTGCGACCTGGTCACCGTTCCGGCCCGTCACGGGCTGGAGGCGGTCGACATCCTGCGGCTGCGGACCGCGGTGGGTCCCGTGCTGCACGACGGGGACTTCGACACCCTGGGCTTCCTGGTCCCGCCCGGCACGGCCGCGGCGTGGGACATGCCGGGGAGCGCCTGCACCCAGACCTGCGGCCGCGGCGTCTCGCTCGCCCCGCCCGTGACGGGCACCCAGTGGCTGGTCCCGCCGGAGCAGGCGGCGCCGGTCACGGACCCCGCGGTGCTGCGGGCGGCGCTGGGCGAGGCGCGCAGGACGATCGAGGCCGCGGACCGCTGCAGCTGAGCGCGGCCGGCTCCCGGGGCTGACCCCGGACCGGCCGTCGGCTCCCGGGGGCGGCAGCCCTCTTTGTGCGGCCCGTGCGCCACGCGCTCATACTGAACGCGTGGCAAGGCAGCGGCAGCGCGGACGGGAGTCCGTCGTGGAGCAGGTCGACGGCGGTACGGCGGAGATACGTCCCGATCCGGACCGTCCCCGCGGATACACGCTGCTCGTGGACGGCGCGCCCCAGTCGCACGTCGACCTCGAGGATCCGGCGTTCCTCTTCTTCGAGTACCAGCGCCGCCTCGGCCACGCCGTCGACCTCGCCGCCCCGCCCGGCCGCCCGCTGCGTGCCGTGCACCTGGGCGGCGGTGCGCTCACCCTTGCCCGCTACATCGCGGCCACCCGGCCCCGCTCCACCCAGCAGGTCGTCGAGATAGACGCCCCGCTGACCGCCCTCGTACGCCGTGAGCTGCCCCTTCAGGAGGGCTGGCGGATCCGGGTGCGCGCCGGGGACGCCCGGGAGGGCCTGGGCCGGCTCCCCGACGCCTCGGCGGACCTGGTGATCGCCGACGTCTTCCGGGTCGCCCGCACCCCGGCGCATCTGACGAGCGTCGAGTTCCTCGCCGAGGTACGCCGGGTGCTCGGCCCCGACGGCGTGTACGCCGCGAACCTCGCCGACGGCCCGCCGCTGCGGCACGTGCGCGCGCAGGTCGCCACCGCGCTCGCGGTCTTCCCCGAGGCGTGCCTGATGGCCGACCCGGCCGTGCTGCGCGGCAAGCGCTTCGGCAACGCGGTGCTGGTGGCCTCCGGCCTGCCGCTCCCCGTCGCCGAACTGACCCGCCGCGCCGCCACCGACCCGCACCCCGGCCGAACCCTGCACGGCCCGGAGCTGGCGTCCTTCACCGGCGGGGCGTCACCGGTGACCGACGCACGGGCGGTCGAGTCACCGCCACCGCCGTCGGGCGTCTTCCAGTGAGCCAAACGCCTCCGACGGCCTGATCCCGGACGACCACCCTCCGCAGGATCCGGGGCCTTCCCGCGCGCCCGGGTGGAGCCCGCCGTCGCTGCTCGATGGGCGAGAGGGGCAGGTCGTCCAGCTCGCCGGGGTGGTCGGTGACCAGCGCCGCCATCCGCCCGGTGATGTCGCCGCCGTCCTGGACGTGCTCCACCAGCCGCACCGGCCGCCCGCTGCGGTGCTCCTCCGACAGCTCCGCGACCACGTCCCAGGACAGGGCCCTCCGCCGCGGGGTCGACCGGCGCGTCCGGGTCGCGCAGCAGGCGGCGGTGCAGACGCCTGGTCGCCGGTCAGTCCCGGGCCCGAGTGGCGCCGCTCATGGTCAACCTCCCCGCGCTCAGGTCGCGTTCTCGTCGACCTCCACGAGCGGCTCGTGGTCGTGCCAGCTGCAGATGACCGAGTTCCGCCCGGAATCCCGGACGAAGTCCACCCGGATCCACTGCGCCTCCCGCCAGGACTCCATCGCCCAGCCGGAGTTGGGGGTCGCCGAGACCAGGGCGCACTCGTCGGTCATCTCGAAGACGACCCTGCCGCCGGAGACGGCATACGTCTTCACCTCACCGGCCGCCGGTGACGCCGCCCCGGTGGGGGAGGGCGGCCGGCCGGTGGCAGAGGATGCGGGGGCGGAGGGGGACGGGGTGGGGGAGGAGCCGCGGGACGGGGCGCGTTCGGCGGACTTCGTGGGGGAGGGGGACGGCGGCGGAGGCGTCGTACGGGCTGGCTGCCGCGACGGCTCCACCCCCGCGGCCGCCAACGGCCGTTGCGGATAAGCCGTGCTGGAGAGGACGGCGCGCACGCCGAACCACGACAGCGCGACCGCGCACAGCGTGGCCACGGCCCATGCGGCGAGAGGTACGAACCTTCGATGCATCACCCACATCCTGCCGCACCCGTCCCACCCGTGTGGCAGACAACGGCCAAGGGTGCGGGAACACCCGGACCGGAGGACAATGCGCCCCCTATACGCCGCGGACGAAGTCGTCAACAAGCGGGACCGGGCTCGCCCGTTTGGCGTACGTTGCCGGTCATGGCGAGTGTGCTCGTGGTCGAGGACGACCAGTTTGTGCGTTCGGCACTGATCCGGCATCTCAACGAGGCGGCCCACACCGTAAGGAGCGTGGGCACGGCCCTGCAGGCGCTGCGTGAGGTCGCGCACCACGGGTTCGACGTGGTCATCCTGGACCTCGGCCTGCCCGATCTGGACGGCGCCGAGGCCCTGAAGATGCTGCGCGGCATCACGGACGTGCCGGTGATCATCGCCACCGCCCGCGACGAGGAGACGGAGATCATCCGGCTGCTCAACGCGGGCGCCGACGACTACCTCGTCAAACCCTTCTCCGTGGAGCACCTGTCCGCCCGGCTCACCGCCGTGCTGCGCCGCTCCCGCGGCCGGGCGGAGGCGGAGCCCGCGACGACGGTGATCGAGGTCGGCGGGCTGACGGTCGACCCGCTGCGGCGGCAGGCGAAGCTGGACGGGGCGCGACTGGACCTCACCCGGCGCGAGTTCGACCTGCTGGCCTTCCTCGCCCGCCGGCCCGGCGTGGTCGTACCGCGCCGGGAGCTCCTCGCGGAGGTGTGGCGGCAGAGCTACGGCGACGACCAGACCATAGACGTCCATCTGTCGTGGCTGCGGCGCAAGCTGGGCGAGACGGCGGCCAGACCGCGCTATCTGCACACCCTGCGCGGCGTCGGGGTGAAGCTGGAGCCGCCTCCATGAGGTGGGCCCTGGTCAAGGTCTGCCTCGCCGTCACCGTGATGGTCGTGGTGGCGTTCGCCGTACCGCTGGCCATGATGGTGCGGGAGATGGCCCGGGACCGGGCGATCACCGACGCGGAGCGGCAGGCCGCGACGCTGGGGCCCGTGCTGGCCATCACCACCGAGCCCGACGCGCTGCGCCGGGCCGTCGCCTCCACCGAGTCCGCCTCGCAGCGGCGTATCGCCGTCCACGTCCCGGCCGGCGGCGGCCGGGCGGCCGTGGACATCGGCGACGCGCACGCCTCACGCGCCGCCGTCGCGTGGGCGGTGGTCGCGGGGCGCGCGCAGCTCGTGGACGTGGCCGGGGGGCACGCCTTCCTGCAGCCGACCCAGATCGGCGAACGGATGGCCGTGGTCGAGGTGTTCGTGCCCGAGGGGGAGCTGAGCCGGGGCGTCGCGGTGTCCTGGGCGGTGCTGGCCGGGGTGGGGGTGGCGCTCGTCGCGGGGTCGGCCCTCGTCGCGGACCGGCTGGGGAGCCGGCTCGTACGCCCCGCCGAGCGGCTCGCGGGGGCGGCCGGCGAGCTGGGCGCGGGCAGGCTCGGCGTCCGCGTGGAGGAGGACGGCCCGCGCGAACTGCGCGCCGCGGCGGCCGCCTTCAACACCATGGCCGACCAGGTCGCCCAGCTGCTCGCCAACGAACGCGAGCTGGCGGCCGACCTCTCGCACCGGCTGCGGACTCCGCTCACCTCGCTCCGGCTGAACGTCGCCTCCCTCGGCGAGGCCCCCGAGGCCGAGCAGACCCGGCAGGCCGTGGCGCGGCTGGAGCGCGAGGTCGACGAGATCATCGGCGCGGTACGCCAGCAGCACACCGCCCGCACCACGGCCGCCCCGCCGGGCTGCGACCTCGGCGAGGTCACCCGGGACCGGCTGGCGTTCTGGTCCGCCCTCGCCGAGGACGAACGCCGCGAGGTGCGGCTGGCCGGCGCCGGCAACACGGTGCGCGTCCCCGTCCCGCGCGCCGAACTCGCCGCCGCCCTCGACGCGATGATCGGCAACGTCTTCCGCCACACCCCCGAGGGCACCGCCTTCGCCGTGGACGTGCACAGCTCCGAGGACGCGGTGATCGTGCTCGTCTCGGACGCGGGCCCGGGCATCACCGACCCCGACGCGGCCCTGCGCCGGGGCGGCGGCGAGGGCGGTCCCGGGTCCACGGGCCTGGGCCTGGACATCGTGCGCCGGGTCGCCGAGTCGACGGGCGGGGACGTCCGCGTCGGCCGGTCGGTGCTGGGCGGGGCGGAGATACGGGTGTGGCTGTCGCTGGCCCCCGGCCCCCGCGAGGGCGACGGCCGGCGCCGGCACCGGCGGGGTCCGCGGCGGTCGACGCCTGTGTGACGGGGGCTCGACGCTGGTGTGACGCGGCCGGATCGACGTCCGTACGACGCGATGGGCTCAACGCTTGTGCGAAACGGCCAGCTCGATCAGGTACCGCTTGGTCACGCTGCCGCCGTAGCGCCCGTCGATCAGGTCCGCGACGCAGCCCAGCAGCCCGCTCCGGGCCTCGTCGGAGAGCGCCCGGTGGCCCGAGTAGGTCCGCAGCAGATCGAGATACGCGGCGGCGGTGTACGTCAGCTCCTGCTCGTACCGCCGGAAGACCGTGGGGCCGAACAGGCCGCTGCGTGCCACCTCCCCGGCGTGGTCCGCGTTGTCGACGTCGTCGGCCGCGGGAGGTCGCAGACCCGGCGGGGTGGAAGGGTCGAAGCGCTCGTAGCAGCGCTGCACCTCGACGAAGAACTCCCTGCTCCCGCCCTCGACATGCTGGCTGCGCACGACGGCGAGCGCCCCGCCGGGCCGCAGCGCCTTCGCCGCCCTGGCCATCCGTACGGCCGGATCGATCCAGTGGAACGCGGTGGCGGACACCACGGCGTCGAACGGCTCGGGCGGCAGCGGCCAGCTCTCGAACTCCGCGGTCACCACCTCGGCCGTGGTCCCGGCCAGGTTCCGCCGGGCGACCTGGGCCATCCGCGCCCCCGCCTCCACGGCGGTGACGAGGCACCCGCGCCCGGCCATCGGCACGGTGGCCTGCCCGGTCCCGCAGCCCACCTCCAGCACCCGGCTGCCCTCGCGGACGCCGGCGAGCCGGGCGAGGTCGTCGTACAGCCGCGGCGGATAGCCGGGGCGGGCACGGTCGTAGAGCTCCGCGTCCTCGTCGAAGATCCGGCTGAGCCGCCGGCGGCGGGATTCGTCGGGGGTGTCGTCGCGCTGGAGGGGTTCGGGTGACACGTGGACTCCTCGGTCCCGTTCGGTCCGTTGCCTGACCGCGCCAGTATCCCGGCGGAGAGAGCCTCCACGACCGCCGGGTCGCCCGCCGTCCGCCCCGGCACGGTGGCATTCTGGGGGCATGGACTCCCGACCCGTCTCCCACGCCGATGTCAAGAACGCCGCCGACCGGATCGAGGGGCTCGTACGCCCCGTCGCGATGGCGCAGGCGGCGCCGGACGTGTGGTTCGCGCTGGAGTTCCTGCAGCACACGGGGACGTTCAAGGCCCGCGGCGCGAGCAACTTCCTCGCCGCCCACCGCGACGCCGGTGAGGTGCCCGCCGCCGGTGTGGTCATCGCCTCCGGCGGCAACGCCGGGCTGGCCTGCGCCTGGGCCGCCCGTGAGCACGGCGTCCCGGCGCACGTCTTCCTGCCCCGCACCGCCCCCGCCGTGAAGGCCGACCGGCTGCGCGGCTACGGGGCCGACGTACGGCTCGAAGGGGCCACGTACCAGGAGGCGCTCGACGCCTCGCGGCGGTACGCCGAGGAGACCGGCGCCCTGCAGTCGCACGCCTACGACCACCCTCTGATCTCCGCCGGCGCGGGCACCCTGCTGCTGGAGATCGCCGACGCGGCGCCCGTCGACACGGTCGTCGTCTCGGTGGGCGGCGGCGGGCT
The DNA here is from genome assembly GCF_040680895.1 of Streptomyces sp. NPDC051940. Classification (NCBI taxonomy): domain Bacteria; kingdom Bacillati; phylum Actinomycetota; class Actinomycetes; order Kitasatosporales; family Streptomycetaceae; genus Streptomyces; species Streptomyces sp. NPDC051940. Next base: position 11,364 of record NZ_JBFAXR010000081.1, read on the forward strand.
GTTCTCCGGCATGGCGGCCGCCGCCGACAGCCTGGGCATCCGCATGGTCGCCGTCGAGCCGGAGAACTGCCGCGCCCTGAACGCCGAACTGACGGCGGGGCACGTCGTCGACTCCCCGGTGGACTCCGTCGCCGCCGACTCCCTCGGCGCCACGCGCGTCTCCCAGGACGCCCTGTGGTGGATCCAGCAGCCCGGCAACCGCTCCGTGCTGGTCGCCGACGACCAGATCGTCGCCGTACGCCGCAAGCTGTGGGCGGAGCACCGGCTGGCCGTCGAGCACGCGGCGGCCACGGCGCTCGCGGCCCTGGAGTACGGCGTGTACCGCCCGGAGCCGGGCGAGCGGGTCGCGGTGGTGCTGTGCGGAGCGAACACGGACCCGTCCGACCTGGTGACCGGGCCCCGGGCGTAGCACGTCGCCGGATCCCCCGCCGCCGTCCGCCCCCTCCGCGGACGGCACCAGGAAACCACGGGCTCGGAACGCAACCGCCCGCCTCCGGGGGGCGTGTCACGTCCCCGCTCGCGCAACCACCTCCTCCCAGGGGGTCTGGGGGCGAAGCCCCCAGAGGTTTCACGTGCCCGCCTAGCCGAACAGCTGCGCCCCGCCGGCAGGCGCCGGGCACAGCCGTCGTCCCTGGTCGTCGAAGACGAACAGCCGGCGGGTGTTGAGCAGCACCGGCATCCGATCGCCGACCAGCGGGTTCATCCCCGCCTCGGCCCGTACGACCAGATCCCCGACGGGTCTCGCCGGAACCGGCGGCGGGGGCGCGTCGGGCTCCTCCCGCCGCCCGTACCAGCGCGCCAGCGTCGTCTGCAGCGCTCCGTTCGGCGCGGTCCGCCGCGCCCGCGGCATGAAACGGGGCGCCTCCAGGGCCGGCACCACCGCGGGCTGCGCACCGATGCCCAGATGGACGAGCGTCTCGTGGCCCTGGTACTCGACCTGCTCGACCACCCCGCGCAGCGCCACCTCGTGCGGTCCGGCGCGCTCCGGCCCCGCGATGCGTACGTCCTCCGCGCGTACGCCGATCAGCAGGGGCCGGTGCTGCTGGATCCGCAGCAACTGGTGGTCGGGCGGCAGCGGATGGGGCAGCGGGAGGCGCTGCCGGCCGAGGTCCACGAAGATCGAGCCGTCCAGCGGCGCCAGCACGGTCCCCGCCAGCAGGTTGATCCGCGGTACGCCGACGAACGCGGCCACGAACACGTTCGCCGGCATCCGGTACAGCTCGCGCGGCGTGTCGGCCTGCTGCAGCACGCCGTCGCGCAGCACCGCCACCCGGTCGCCGAGCGACATCGCCTCGCTCTGGTCGTGGGTGACGTACACGGTGGTGGTGCCCAGCTCCCGGGTGAGGCGGGCGATCTCCACGCGCAGCTGGTTGCGCAGCTTGGCGTCCAGGCTGGACAGCGGCTCGTCCAGGAGGAACGCCGAGGGGGCCCGTACCACCGCGCGCCCGATCGCCACCCGCTGCCGCTCGCCGCCGGACATCTGCCCGGGGCGGCGGCCCAGCAGCTCGGTCACGCCCAGCAGCTGCGCCGCCCAGTCCACCCGGGGCCGCGACTCGGCGTCCGTCATCCGGTCCAGCCGTAACGGGAAGCCGATGTTCTGGGCGCCGGTCATCGCCGGGTACAGCGCGGAGGACTGGAACACCATCGCGATGTTCCGGGCGGCCGGCGGGAGGTCGCCGGCGGGCTGCCCGTCCAGCCACACCTCCCCGGAGGTCGTCGACTCCAGCCCCGCGATCAGCCGCAGCAGCGTGGACTTGCCGCACCCCGAGGGGCCCAGCAGGACGAGGAACTCCCCCGGGTCGATGTCCAGCGACACCCGGTTGACCGCCGGGATCCGCCGGCCGTACGTCTTGCTGACCTCCCGCAGACTGATCGCGCCGGTCGTCATCTCGGTGGCTCCTGCAGTACCCCGCCGCGCGCCACCCGCCCGTACCAGCGCGCGCTCTGCTTCGGGATGCGCGTCTGCGAGGGGTAGTCGACGTACACGGCGCCGAAGCGCTTGCTGTAGCCGTACGCCCACTCGAAGTTGTCCATCAGGGACCACAGGAAGTAGCCGCGTACGTCCACGCCGTCCGCGATCGCCCGGTGTACGGCGGCGAGGTGGCCGTGCAGGTACGCGGTCCGCTCCGGGTCGTTGACCTGGCCGTCGGCGTCGGGCTTGTCGTCGTACGCGGCGCCGTTCTCGGTGATGAGGAGCGGCAGGCCGGGGGCGTCCGCGGCGAAGCGCTTCAGCAGGTCGTACAGGCCGGTGGGGTCGACCGTCCAGCCCATCGCGGTGCGCTCGCCGGGCGGCTGGTGGAAGGCGACCCGCTCGGCGCCGACCCAGGGGGACGCGCCGCCGCCGTGGCCGTCGTCGCGCGGGCCCTCCTCGCCGTCGGCGAGGGCGGAGACCAGGGTGGGCGTGTAGTAGTTCAGACCCAGGAAGTCCAGCGGCTGGCGGATGTTGGCGAGGTCGCCCTCGCGGACGAAGGACCAGTCGGTGAGCTTGGCGGTGTCCGCCAGCAGATCCTCGTCGTAGCGGCCGAAGAGCAGCGGAGACGTGAAGACGCGGGTGGCCAGGGCGTCGATACGGCGGGCCGCGTCGACGTCCGCCGCGTCGTCGGTGAGGGGACGCACCTGCGCCGGGTTCAGGCAGATGCCGAGCTGGGCGCGGGCCGGGACGGTGGCGCGCAGCGCCTGGGCGGCCAGTCCGTGGGCGAGGTTCAGATGGTGGGCGGCGCGCAGCGCGGCGACCGGGACGGTGCGGCCGGGGGCGTGCACGCCGGCGGCGTAACCCAGGAAGGCGCTGCACCAGGGCTCGTTGAGCGTGGACCACAGCTCGACGCGGTCGCCGAGGGCCTCGCCGACGAGCGCGGCGTACTCCGCGAAGCGCACCGCGGTGTCGCGGTGCGGCCAGCCGCCCGCGTCCTCCAGCTCCTGCGGCAGGTCCCAGTGGTAGAGGGTGAGCGACGGGGCGATGCCGTGGGCGAGCAGCTCGTCGATCAGCCGCTTGTAGAAGTCGATGCCGCGCTGGACTGCGGGCCCGCGGCCGGTGGGCTGCACCCGGCTCCAGGACACGGAGAAGCGGTAGGCCGTGAGGCCCAGCTCGGCCATGAGCTTCACGTCGTCCGCGAAGCGGTGGTAGTGGTCCACCGCGGTATCGCCGGTGTCGCCGCCGAGCACCTTGCCCGGGGTGTGGGAGAAGGTGTCCCAGATGGAGGGGGTGCGGCCGTCCTTGGCCGCCGCACCTTCGATCTGGTACGCGGCGGTGGCGGCACCCCACAGGAAGCCGGACGGAAAGGTCACCTTGGCGTCGGTCATTGGGAGCGCTCCCATCGAGAGTCGGCCTGAGCCCACGCGGGCACGAGGGCACGGGGCAGGGCGGGGAAGTTCCGGGCGGGGAGGGGAAGGGGGCGGCGGGCGAGCGGCTCTGGTCGCCCGGCCCCCTGGCAACGCTGCGGCGGTCAGCCCTTGATGGCCCCGGACATGATGCCGCCCACGATCTGTCTGCCGAACAGGGCGAGCAGTACCAGCAGGGGCAGCGTGCCGAGCAGGGCGCCGGCCATGATGATCGACTGGTCGGGCACATAGCCGCGGCCCAGCGAGGTGAGCGCGACCTGCACGGTCGGATTGTCCTGGGTCAGGGCGATGATCGGCCAGAAGAACTCGTTCCACGCGGCCACGAACGTCAGCATCCCGAGCACGGCCATCGCGGGCCGCGCCGCCGGGAACACCACGTGCCACACGATCCGCAGACTGTGCGCGCCGTCCACCCGGGCCGCCTCGATCAGCTCGGTGGGCAGCGCCTGCTCCAGGTACTGCCGCATGAAGAACACGCCGAACGCGCTCACCAGGAACGGCAGGATCACCGCCTGCAGATGGTTGGTCCACTCCAGCTCCGCGATCGCCATGAACAGCGGCACCACGCTCAGCTGCGGCGGCACCATCATGGTGCCGATCACCAGCAGGAGCAGCAGGTTCTTGAAGCGGAAGCGCAGCTTGGCGAAGGCGAAACCGGCCAGCGTGCCGAAGAGCACCGTGCCGAGGGCCACCGTGCCCGCCACCAGCGTGGTGTTCACCAGCGCCAGACCCAGATTGGCGTCGGTCCAGGCGTACTCGAGGTTCTTGAAGAGGTTGCCGCCGAACCACAGCGGCGGCGGGGTCTCGGAGAGCCGGGTGTTGTTGCGGGACGCCGCCACGGCCGTCCAGAACAGCGGGAAGATCGAGATCACGGTGAACGCGATCAGCAGCCCGTACGCCAGCTTGCCGCCGTGGTGCTGACCGCCCGCGGTCCCGGCCCGGGCCCGGCGCCGGTGTCGCGGGGCCGTACCCGCGCCCCCGGCGTCGGCGGTCTTCGTCAACAGTGCCATGTCTGTGGGCTCCGTTCCGTCAGTTCTTCCGCAGCCGGCGCTGGACCAGCGCGCTGACCACGCCGATCACGACCAGCAGCAGGAACATCACCCAGGCGATCGCCGCCGCCCGGCCGAGGTTGAGATTGACCCAGCCCTGTTCGTACAGATAGAGGCCGAGCGTCTGGTACTGGTGGTCCGAGCCTCCCGCGGCGCCCGCCGTCGGGTTGAACAGCAGCGGCTCGCCGAAGAGCTGCATCGCGCCGATCGTCGAGACCACGACCGTGAACAGGATGGTCGGGCGCAGCGACGGGATCGTGACGTTGCGGAACTGCTGCCAGCGGCTCGCGCCGTCGATCTCCGCCGCCTCGTACAGATCCCGCGGCACGGCCTGCATCGCGGCCAGGTAGATCAGCGTGTTGTAGCCGGTCCAGCGCCAGATCACGATGGTGGAGACGGCGATCTGGGACGACCAGGTGCCGGACTGCCAGTCGATGTTGTCGACACCGACCAGGCCCAGCGCCCAGTTGATCATGCCGTAGTCCCGGCCGAAGAGCATCACGAAGACCAGCGTCGCCGCCGCCACCGAGGTGGCGTACGGGGCGAGCATCGTGACCCGGAAGAACATCGAGCCGCGCAGCCGGTAGTTGAGCAGATGGGCCAGGCCCAGCGCCATCATCAGCTGCGGAACGGTGGAGATCACGCCGATGGAGAACGTGTTCTGCAGCGCGTTCCAGAAGAAGTCGTCGTCCAGGATCCGGGAGTAGTTGCGCAGGCCCACCCATTCCATGTGGTTCGGGTCGGTGAGCGAGACCTTGTGGAGCGACGCCCAGCCCGTGTACAGCAGCGGGAAGAGCCCGAAGGCGCCGAAGAAGAGGAAGAACGGGGAGATGAAGGCGAGCGGGCTGTACTTCATGTCCCAGCGGTAGCGGCGGCTGGCCCGGGCCCGCCGGGCGTCGGCCATCGCCTCGGCCTGATCGCGCGGGCCCGCGCCCCCCTCCGTGGAGAGGGGCGCGGACTTGTTCACTGCGGGTGAGGTCACTTTTCGCTCACTGGTCCAGAGCGTTGTCCACGGCCTTCATCGCCGCGTCCCAGGCGTCGTCCGGGTTCTTCTTGCCCTGCTCGATCTGGAGCAGGCCGACCTGGCCGATGTTCTGCTGGATGATCTGGTCCTTCGGGCCGAGCACCTGCACCGGGATGCCCTTGGCGGCCTCGGCGTAGATCGTGCCGATGGGCGCGCCGGCGAAGAAGTCGTTCGTCGCGTTCGCGACGTCCGGCAGATCGTACGCGGGCGGGGAGCTGGGGAAGCTGCCGCGCTCGGCGAAGAGCTTCGCCTGCTGCTCGGGGGCGGTCAGCCAGGCGGCGAGCTTGGCGGCCTCCTCCTTGTTCTTGCCGGCCTCGGGGACACCGAGGTACGAGCCGCCCCAGTTGCCGGCCTTCGGCGCCGCGGCGACGTCCCACTTGCCGTTGCCGGCGTCGCCGGCCTTGTCCTTGATGTAGCCCTGCATCCACGGCGGGCAGGAGATGGTGGCGAAGGTGCCCTTGTTCATCGCCTGGTCCCACGGCTTGGAGAACTGCTCGAGCTTCGCCGTGAGGCCGTCCGCCGCGGCCGAGGCGGCCACGTCGTAGGCGGCCTTGACGTCCGGGTTGGTCTTGTAGATGGCCTCGCCCGCGTCGTCGTAGTAGCGGGTCGCCGCGGAGGAGATCGCCGCGTTGTACAGACCGCCGGCCGAGTCGACCCAGGTCACGCCCTTCTTGGCCTTTCCCTGGAAGGTCTTGCCGGCGTCGAGGTACTTCTGCCAGTCACCGGCCCAGAGCTTGGCGACCTCCGCGCGGTCGGTCGGCAGGCCGGCCGCCTCGAACAGGTCCTTGCGGTAGCAGATCGCCATCGGGCCGATGTCGGTGCCCAGGCCGATGACCTTGCCGTCCTTGGTGGAGCCCTGGTCCCACTTCCAGGGGAGGAAGTTCTCCTTCTTCGCGCCCTCCGCCTTCGACAGGTCCATGAACTTGTCGGCCTGGGTGGCGGTGACCTCGGCGATGTTGGCGATCTCGATGCCCTGGATGTCGGAGAGACCGCTGTTGCTCGCCAGGTGGGTCAGCAGCTGCGGGTAGTAGTTCTCGTTCCGCTCGATCGTGGTCTGCTTGATGGTGATCTCGGGGTGCAGCTTCATGTAGTCGTCGTAGAGCCCGGCCTCCTGGTAGCCGAACGCGCCGAACAGACCGATGGAGATGGTGGTCTTGCCCTTGCCGTCGGTCTTCTTCGCCGGCTCGTCGCCGCTGTCGTCATCGCTCGCGCAGCCGGCCAGCAGGCCGGCGCCGAGGGCGGCGGTCGCCATGAGGGCGGCCGCCCGGCGGATTGTGCGGTAGCTGCGCACTGCGTTCCTCCTAGACGTGTGGGTCCGAACTCCCGCCTGCCCCCCGGGTGTGCGCACGGGTGCCCCTGAAGTCATCGGCTCGCGGCTCAGGCTCTGGCGTGGTCGGGACTGGTGCTGTGGTGCGGCTCCGCTTGCGCGGATATGCGGTTCGCTTGCTCGGCCTGCGGTGTTCGCTCTACGTGCGGTGCTTGCGTCGCTTGCGAGGGTGGTGGTGCGTTTCGCCCGCGCGTACGGTGGTGCGTTCTGCGTTGCGGCTTGGGTTCGCGCGTGCGGGTCTGTTTGGTTCGAGTAGCGTGGGAGCGCTCCCAGTCGTGATGAGTTGAAGAGTCCCGGCTCCGCGCGCGGGTGTCAAGAGAGTGCGCGGGACTCACCTGTCGGCGTTATCTGGCTGTTAACTTGGCGGAGATCTCACGGAGACTCGGATATGACGTACCCCGATCACCGCCGCGCGGTTGCGCGCAGGTGTGACCATGGGGTTTCGGTTGACGGACCGGCGGCGGATGCCGGACAGTCGGCCCGCGGGGGCGGTGACGCCCCCGGGCGGACGTTTCGCACGAGGGAGGATCGATGGCGGACGGCTTGAGACGGGCGCTCCCCCCGGTGTCCAGGGCGGGGCGGCGCGGCCGTCCCACGCTGGAGCAGGTGGCGGCCCGGGCCGGGGTCGGCCGCGGCACGGTGTCCCGGGTGATCAACGGATCGCAGCAGGTCAGCGCGGAGGCCAAGGCCGCCGTGGAGCGGGCGATCGCGGAGCTGGGTTACGTGCCGAACCGCACCGCGCGGGCGCTGGCGGCCGGCAGCACGGACGCGGTGGCCCTCGTCATCCCCGAGCCGGAGACACGGCTGTTCTCGGAGCCGTACTTCTCGGACATGATCCACGGCATCAGCGCCGCGATACTGGACGCGGACAAGCAGCTGCTGCTCACCCTGAGCCGCACCTCCAAGGAGCGGGCCCGGCTGGCCGGCTATCTGAGCGGCAACCGCGTCGACGGCGTGCTGCTCATCTCCGTCCACCAGGACGACAAACTCCCCGATCTCCTGGCCGAACAGGGTATTCCGGCCGTGGTCTCCGGCCGGCGCTCGCAGGACGAGCGGCTGCCGTTCGTGGACACGGACAACGTGGGCGGCGGCCGGGCGGCCGTGGAGCACCTCATCGCCCGGGGCCGGCGCGAGATCGCGGTGATCTCCGGCCGCCCGGACGTGTTCGGCGCCCAGTGCCGTATCGAGGGATACCGTCAGGCCTTGAAGGCGGCGGGGCTGCCCGACGATCCGCGGCTGGTCGTGCACGGCGACTTCACCGAGGAGTCGGGGCGCCAGGCGATGCGCGAGCTGCTGGCCCGCCGGCCCTCGCTGGACGCGGTCTTCGCCGGCTCGGACCTGATGGCGGCCGGCGCCCTGCAGGTGCTGCGCGGCTCCGGGCGCCGGGTCCCGGAGGACGTGGCGCTGGTCGGCTTCGACGACTCCCCGGTCGCGCGGCACACGGACCCGCCGCTCACGAGCGTGCGGCAGCCGACGGAGGCGATGGGGCGGGAGATGGTCCGCGTCCTGCTCGCGGAGATCGCACGCGAGGCGGGGGCGGGCGAGCCCGTACCGCACGCGCTGCTGCCGACGGAGCTGGTGGTACGGGCCTCGGCCTGAGTTCCGGGCGCGCGTTCAGAGGTTGTAGGCGGGGTGGGTCGCGGGCGGGATCCGGCCTTTGCGTGCGGCGGGGATGCGGCTCTTGTGCGGCGGGGGCGTGGCTCTTGTGCGGCGGGGGGCGCCGCTCTTGTACGGCGGGGGCGACCCTCTTGTACGAGGGGTGTCACGCCGCTTCCGGCCGCAGGCGCTGCGGGGTCGCGGTGCGCAGGAACGGGAGCAGCGTCGCCAGGGTGAGCGCGGCGAACGCCCCGAAGGCGAGTCGGATGCCGCCCAGTTCGGCGATGAGGCCCATGAGCGCCGCGCCCAGCGGCATCGCGCCCCAGGCGAACAGGCGGGCCGCGGCGCCGAACCGGCCGAGCATCTCGTCCGGCACCAGGCGCTGCGAGATGGTGCGCGCGTTCACCGACCACAGCGTGCCGCCCATGCCGCCGAGGAACGCGCCGGCCGCCACGGCCCACACGTTCGCCGTCAGCGCCGGCAGGCCCGCCATCAGCGCGGTGCCGACCAGGTCGGCGAACATCGCCCAGCGCACGCCCAGCAGCCGGTTCACCCACGTCACCGTGAGGGCGCCGGCCAGGCCGCCGACGCCGAGGGCGCTCAGCACGATGCCGTACTGCCCGGCGTTCAGGCCCAGTTCGGTCTGGGCGTACAGCGGGATCAGGGCGAGCCAGCCGCCCCAGACGGCGCACAGCACGGTGAGGATGAGGGACAGCGTGCGCAGCAGGCGGTGGCGCCAGAGATAGCGCACGCCCTCCGCGATCTGCGCGTTGACCGTGGCGGGCGTCCCCGTGGGCCGGTCGGCCCGGAAGCGCCCCGCCAGGAGCAGCAGCGCCAGCGCGGCCACGGCGTACGCCGCCCAGGTCACCCCTAGGGCCAGCCCCGTCCCGGCGGCGAGCAGCAGACCGCCGGCGAAGGGGCCGGCGAACTCCTGGCAGACCGTCTCCGCCCCCGTGATCCAGGCGTTGGCCCGTTCCCGGGCGGCCGCGGGCACGGCGGCGGGGACGATGGCCGAACCCGCCGTACCGGCGATGACGTCGGCGACGCCCAGCACGGCGCCGGCGGTGAACAGTTGCCCCAGGGAGAGGGCGCCGGTGGCGGCGGTGACCGCGAGCCAGCCCAACGCGGCCAGCCGCAGGGCGCTCGCCGCCCAGAGCAGACGGCGGCGGTCGAGGCGGTCGACCATGACGCCCACGTGCAGGGCGATGAGCAGCCAGGGCACGGTCAGCGTCAGCGCGACGGCGGTGACCTGCGCGGGGGAGCCGGTGAGCTGGGCGGCGAGGAGGGGGAGGGCCATCTTCATCACGCCGTCGGCGAGGTTGGTGGCGGCGGTGAAGCCCACGAGGACGGCGGTGTTGCGGTTCGGCGGCGCGGGTGTCTGTGCGGCGGCGGGGTGCCGCTCGTGGAGAACTGCCGTCGCCATCCGGGATCCCCTTTAACCGTCTATCGCTTTTGCCAGTGAGATCAGCGTGGCACAGGACCCCGCGCTCCGGCAACCGGTAAAACGCTTAGCCGGTAGAATGGGCCGCGGAGGTGGACCGCATGCTGGAGGAACCCGCCGCGGCGGCGCTGGTGGAGGCGTTCGCCAACACGGTCGACGTGGAGGAGGCGAGCGACGAGATCGCGACCCCGGCCGGCCTCACGGACTGGCTCCGGACCCGCGGCCTGCTCGCCCGCGGCACGTCCGTGGGGCCGGACGCCCACACCGCGTACCTCGCCCTGCGCGCGGGCATCCGCGAGCAGCTAGGCGCGCATGTCGGCGACACCCCCGACGCGGCCCTGGTGGCGGCCGCGGACACGGTCCTGGCGGAACACCCGGTGCTGGTCACGGCGTCGGGCGCGCTGACCGCGGCGCCGGGCCTGCCGCCGCAGCGCGCGGGACTGGCGGCGCTGGCGATCGCGTGGCACGGCCTGACGGCGACGGGAGACGCCACCCGCCTCAAGCGCTGCGCGGAACACACGTGCGGCTGGGTCTTCTGGGACGTGTCGAAGAACCGCAGCCGGCGGTGGTGCTCGATGAGGGTATGCGGCAACCGCAACAAGTCCCGCGCTTACGCGGCCCGGGTTAGGGCTTCGTCGTAGGGGGCGGGGGCGGGGGCTCGGTGGGGCGGGGTGGTTTCCCGGGGTTGCGGGGTTTGGGGTGGCCCGGGCGGCCGGGGTCGGGGTGGGCTGGGTGGTCAGTGCCGGGGTCAGGGAGTGCCGGAGTCCGGGGTCAGGGGGCAGGGGTGGCCGGGGCCGGGATAGCGAGGCCTGGGGTAGCCGGACTTGCGGGGCCCGAGGGGGCCGGGGTCCGGGGCGGCCGGAGTGGCCCTGGCTCGGGGCTGCGTGCCACCGGGGCCCGGGCGGGTGACCGCCGGAGGGGGCGTCCCCAGGCGCCGGCGTCAGGCAAGGCAACCCGTAACGGGTGGCGTGTGGGCGGGGGCAATCCCCGCGCCGAAGGCGCGGGGCGGCGCCGGCCACGAACCGCCCCCCACCAGCCCAATCACCACCACGACAGCGATTGTCAGTGCCCTCTGCCATGGTGGTCACACACGCGATCAAGGCGACGCGGCACAGCCGCGTGAGGGGGTGTGGCGCATGGCCGTTGAGGCCGACGACGGAGCACGCAGCGTGGTGCGGGTGGTGCCACCCGTGCACCCGAGAAAGCTGGCAAAGGTACCGTTCGTGGAACTGGCCGAAGGCCGCCTGCAGGGCGTCGTGTCGAGCGGCTCGGACATCGAGCGGGTGTACGTCTCCGCCATCACCGCCCGAGGCCACGGCCTGAGCTGCAGCACGAACAACAACCGCCCCTGCGGCGGCCTCCGCGGCAGCGCCTGCAAACACCTGCGCGCCCTGGCCGCCGAGGCGGTGCTGCAGTACGGCCCGGAGCGCGTCTCACGCTATCTGCACGTCGAGGTCGCCGAGGGCCAGGACCTGGTCGACGCCCTGCGGCCCGTGGCCGGCGGCGGTGCCGCCCCGGCGGCGGCGGTGTTCAGCCGGTTCCTGCGGCATCTGGCCTATCTGGAGGTCCCGGACACCACCGCGCCCCTCCCCGAACTGCACTGGTTCCCCGCCATGGAAGGAGCCCGCTGATGCTGGGAGTCCAGCTCGCCGCGCTGCTGGACGCCGGGACGCCCGGCGAGGACGAGGCGCTGGGCCTGGTGGCCGGCTTCGACGAGGCACTCGTGCAGGGCTTCGCCCGGCTCGGGGAGGAGCGCGCCGCCGCCCTTACCGCGCTGGCCGGCGCGGTCGCCGGCTCACCGCTCGGACCCGCCGCGGAGGACGCCGCGGGCAAGGCCACCGCCGGCTCCGCCGGGGACGAGCAGCTGGCCGTACTCGCCGGCGCCCGGACGGCCCTGCTCGGCGCGGTGCACGACGCCCGGCTGGCCGCGCTGGACGCCGCGCTCGGCCGGGAGCGCGAGCCCTGGCCGGCGACGGAGCCCGTCGCCGCCCCCGGGAACGGGCCGCTCGCCGCCGCCCGCTCGTGGCTGCGGGAGCTGGCCATAGCCGGCTGGCACGGCGTCGGCGACGACGCCCTCGCGGCCGTCGACCAGAGTGTCGAAGCCCTGCTCGCGGAACCGCCGTTGCGCCGGCTCGCGGTGCTGCTGGACGGACTGGCCGGCGAGTTGCGCACGGCGCTGCCCGTGGCCGCGATGGAGCGGCTGCCCGCCCGCCGCTGGGGCGATCTGTGGGCCAGGGCCGTGCTGCTCGCCCAGCCCGGCGCGCTGCCGGGCGGCGGGGAGCCGGTGGCGCGGGTGACGGGGCGGCTGCTCGTCCTCGGCGCCGACGTGCACGAGCACGCCACCGCCGTACAGATACAGGTGCACGCGCTGCTGGAGCCGGGGGACGGCGGTCCCACCCGGGCCGTGCGGACAAGCGTGTCCGCCGGCAAGGTCGACACGATCACCGGGCCGGCCGTGTGGCGGCTGTTCCACCGGCATCCGGTCCTGCTCAGCGCCCTCGCCGAGCGCCGCGCGCTGGAGATCACGGAGCTGCCCCTGCTGGCCGGCGGCGATCTGCTGTGGCGGGACGACGCCGCCACCGCCGGTGAGCCCGCCGATCCGTTCGCCGTCGCCCGCGTCCAGCTGGCGGGCGCCCTCGCCCCGCCGGTGCCGCCGCTGGAGAGGCATCCGGTGCGGATCGCCGAGCCGGTGCTGGTCGAGGGGTACGCCACCGACGGCCGGTCACTGGAACTCGACGGCCGCACCCTGGAGTTCGACCTGGAGCGGCTGCCCGCCTGCGGTCCGCTCACCCCGCAGCTCGTCGCCGCGTCCACGGCCTGTCTCGGCCTCCTCCGCCAGGACGGCGGCCGGTGGCTGCTGCAGCCGCTGGCGGTGCGGGCGACGGTCCGGCGCAAGCCGGCCGAGGCGCACAACGGCGACTGGGCGCAGGGCGTGACGGACCCCAGGGCCGCGAAGGCCGAGGCGCGCAACGGCGACGCGGTCGAGGTCCTCCGGGAGCGCGCGGGGAGGCTGCTGCGGAAATGAGCACCCTCGAGAACGGGCCCGAACTGCCCCCGTCCGCCCACGAGTCCCGCCGCCAGGTCCTCTACTGGCGTCTCCTCGCCCGGCTCTTCGACTCCGAGGAACAGCCCGCGCTGGAGACGGCGAGCGTCGCCGTCGTCGACGACATCGGGCTGCCCCCGGCGCTGCTGGACCCCGGCGTGTCCGTCGACACCGTGGTCCAGCGCTTCCCCGGGCTGGCCGCCGAGTTCCAGGACCTGATGGCGGTCCCCGAGGACGCCGGGCGGTACCGGGCCGCCGAGGTCCGCCGCGCGGCCCTGGCCTCGAAGCTGCTGCTCAACGTGTTCGCCACCGGCTCCGGCCCCGTCACCGCGGGACAGCTCGCCGCCTGGCAGCAGGACGCCGGCTGGGCCAGACGCGCCCTGGGCGGAGAGGGCGCCGGTAGCCCGGGCGAGGGCACCGGTGGCGGTCCGGGCGCGGGCCGCGGCGACGGCACCGGCGGCCTGAACGCGGTCCTCGGCACGATCGAGGGCGACCTCGTCAAGCGGATGCGGCTGCGCGAGGTCCTCGCCGATCCGAAGCTGGCCCGGCAGCTCCGGCCGAGCATGTCGCTGATCGAGCAGCTCCTGCGCGACAAGGACAACCTGCACGGCGTCGCCCTGGCCAACGCCAAGGCCCTGATCCGCCGGTACGTCGACGAGGTCGCCCAGGTCCTGCGCACCCAGGTGGAGAAGACGTCCGCCGGCACCATCGACCGGTCCGTGCCGCCCAAGCGGGTGTTCCGCAACCTCGACCTGGACCGCACGATCTGGAAGAACCTCACGAACTACAGCCCCGAGGACGAACGCCTCTACGTCGACCAGCTCTTCTACAAGCACACGGCCAGGCGCACCACGCCCGCCCGGATGATCGTGGTGGTCGACCAGTCCGGCTCCATGGTCGACGCCATGGTCAACTGCACCATCCTGGCCTCGATCTTCGCCGGACTCCCCAAGGTGGACGTGCACCTGGTGGCGTACGACACCCGGGCGCTCGACCTGACGCCCTGGGTGCGCGACCCCTTCGAGGTCCTGCTGCGCACCCGGCTGGGCGGCGGCACGGACGGCACCGCGGCGATGGCGCTTGCCCGACCGAAGATCGCCGAGCCGCGGAACACCGTGGTGGTGTGGATCTCCGACTTCTACGACAACCGCGCCCTGATGACGGACTTCGAGGGCATCCACAAGTCCGGGGTCCGGCTCATACCGGTCGGTTCGGTGAACAGCTCGGGGCACCAGAGCGTGGACCCGTGGTTCCGGCAGAAGCTCAAGGACCTGGGGACGCCGGTGATCTCCGGGCACATCCGCAAGCTCGTCCTCGAGCTGAAGACCTTCCTGGGCTGACCTCCGGGCCGGAGCACGCCCCGGCCCGGACGACCGGGCCTGAGCGCGCCCCGGCCCGAGGGCCGGCAGGTCCCCGGCCCGCCGCTCCCACCAGGCCCTTTTCCTTCCTACGACCTCTCAGGAGACACGCATGTCCGAAGAACTGCTCCGCGCCCCCGCCGAGGTGAAGTACGCCGAGGAGCTGGACTGGCTGGAGTCCGTGGACGACGGCCCCAAGCCCTTCTCGTGGCGGCTCAGCCCGAAGATGGTGCGGACGTTCGTCCTCGGCTCCGAGCGGGCCGACGGGCTGGAGCGGGAGATCCCGCAGAAGTGGTTCGGCGACCGCAGCTTCGTGGAGCGGTCCATCGTCACCCTCGCCTCCGACCGCGGCCTGCTGCTGATCGGCGACCCGGGCACGGGCAAGAGCTGGCTCGCCGAGCTGCTCGCGGCGGCCATCTGCCGCAACTCCACGCTGGTGGTGCAGGGCACTGCCGGCACCACCGAGGACCACATCAAGTACTCGTGGAACGTCTCGATGGTGATCGCCAAGGGCCAGTCGAGGCAGTCGATGATCCCCTCCCCGATCATGACGGCGATGGAGCGGGGCGTGGTCGGCCGGTTCGAGGAGCTGACCCGTTCGACGAGCGACGTGCAGGACGCGCTGATCTCGATCCTCTCCGAGAAGTACGTCTCCATCCCCGAACTGGACGACGACAACATCGTCTTCGCCAAGCCGGGCTTCTCGATCATCGCGACCGCCAACAGCCGCGACCGTGGTGTCAACGATCTGTCCTCCGCGCTCAAGCGGCGCTTCAACTTCGTCCGCATCCCGGTGGTGACGAACAAGAAGAGCGAGGCGGAGATCGTCCGCTTCCGCACCGTCGAGCTGCTGCGCAGGCACCGGATCGAGCTGGAGGTGCCGCCGACCCTGCTGGACGTGCTGCTGGAGAGCTTCGCCGATCTGCGGGCCGCGTCCGCCGCCGCGACCAGCGACGACGAGAGGCTCGAGTCCGCGCTGTCCACCGCCGAGCAGATCGGCGTGCTGGAGGACGCCATCCTGCACAGCCAGTTCTTCGGCGACCAGGTGCTCGGCGCCCACACCCTGGCCGGCTCGCTGGTGGGTTCGCTGGCCCGGCGCAGCCCGGAGGACCTGGCGATCCTCAACAAGTTCTGGCACGGCGTGGTGGAGCCGCGCACCAAGAACGACCACCACGGTCACTGGGGTGACTTCCTCGAGGGCGGCCGCCAGGCGATCGCGACCCTTTCATGAGCGGGCCGACCCAGGCTCCCGACAGGGCTGCCGGCCCCTCCTTCGACCGGCTCCGCGACCAGCTGCTCGCCGCCGCCGGTGCCTTCACCGAGGGCGCGGACGCCGTGTCCGCGATCCTCACCGGCATGGTCGACGACGTCACCCGCGCGCTGCGCGAGCCGCTGGAGATCTTCCCGGTCTGCCACCACTCGCCGTCCTCCGCGCTGGCGATGGTGCGCCGGCTGAAGGAGAAGCAGCCCAAGGTCGTGTATGTGGAGCTCTGCGAGGACCTCCGCCCCGTCCTGGACGAGCTGCGCAACTGCCGGCTGCCGGTGGCCGTGCAGGCGTTCGCCACGGAGGTCGACGGCCACCCCGCGGAGTGGGCGCCGCTGAGCGTCGTCGCGCCGGTGACCGAGGCGTCCGCCGAGTACCAGGCGATCGCCTACGCACTGGATACCCCGGGCGTGGAGCTGGTGCTCGTCGACCGGTCGACGGACCACGTCTTCCAGTGGCAGTCGCGGGACGGCGAACCCGGGGAACAGGCCGCCGACGAGGACGTCCCGCCGCACGACGACGACGCCCTGCACGGCGACGCCGTCGGCATCGAGATCGGCGATCTGCGGCCCCGGTTCGCCGAGCTGGAGGCGCAGCTGCTGCACCACGGCAAGGTGCGGCACTGGTCGGAGTGGTGGGACCAGTACGTCGAACAGCCGCTGGTGGGCGCCGACTACGACACCTACCGCCAGGTCATGGTGATGATCGGCAGTCTGTTCCGGCGGCTGCGGCCCGAGCGCGGCGGACGCGACCGGCACGACGAGGACCGCGAGCGCTACATGTGGACGCGGATGCGCGAGCATCTCGCCGCGACCGGCACCGACCCGGGGGAATGCCTGTACATCTGCGGCGCCTTCCATGCGGCCAGCCGCGTCGAGGAGTTCGGGCTCGGGGCGGGCGGGACGGCGTTCGAGATCGCGCCCCGGACGGACACGAAGTGGATGTACGGGCTGATCCCGTCCAGCCACTCCGCCATCGAGGCGCAGTTCGGGCTGGCCCCGGGCGCCGTCTCCGTCGCCGCGGCCACCTGGGCCAAGGCGGTCAAGGGCCGCGGCATCGCCCCGTACCGGCTCAAGGGCCAGCAGGGCACCGGGCGCACGGCGGGCAGGCGGGCGCGGGCGCGGCAGCCGGAGCCCGGCGAGGACCGGCTGACCGGCTTCCTCTCCAGCCCGCCCGCGCTGGACGGCCTGGACGAGGAGGAGCTGCTCGGCTGGTGCGTGGACATCGTCCGCCTGGCCCGCCGCAACGGCTATCTCGCCAGCACCGCCGACGCCATCGCCGTCTACGAGACGTCCGTGCTGCTCGCCGGGATGCGTGGGCGTACCCGCCCCACGCCGTACGACTTCGAGGACGCGGCCGTCACCTGTATCGAGAAGGAGGCCGTCCCCGGCCGCCGGGATGTCCGGCGGCTCTGCGAGATCCTGCTCGGCGGCGACCGGATCGGCGCCGTCGGCTACCACTCGCTGCCGCCGCTCGCCCGCGACGTACTGGACCGGCTGGAGCCCCTCGGCCTCAACCTCACCGCCCGCACCAAGCAGCGCGCCCTGCTCGACCTGAGGGCGGCGCCCGAGCTGCGCCCCTGCTCCGACCTGCTGTGGATGCTGCGCCGGCTGCTCGGCGACGTCGTCCGGCCCATCATGGGCTCGCGCCGGCTCGGCGAGCGTCCCATCCAGGAGAGCTGGGACCTGAACCTGGGCAGCCAGCAGCGCGCCCTGGTCGAGCTCGGCTACGAGGGCGTGAGCGTCGAGCAGGTCCTGGAGCAGCGGCTGCGCCGCGACGCCTGGGCGGCCGACGCCACCGCCGCCACGGCCCTGGAGGGCGTGGAGCAGGCCCTGGTCTATCTGGACAACCGGCGCCTCGCCGACGACCTCGGCGCCCGCGCGGTGGAGCTGCTGGCCGCCGAGCGCACGGTCGACGACGCCCCCGACGTGCTGCGCCGGATACGCCGGCTGCTCACCCACTTCCGCGGCGGCGGGCCCGGACTGCCGCGCTGGTGCGAGGAGTTCGTGCGCACCGGCTACGCCCACTACTGCACCCTGCTGCCGACGTCCTTCGCCGCCGACGACACCGGGGTCCGGCAGGTTGCCGCCATGCTCGGCTTCCTCTTCTCGATGGAGTCCTTCGCCCTGTCCCTGGGCTGCGACCACACCCAGCTGGAGCTGGCCGTCCAGCAGTCGCACCCCGAGGCCCCGGACAAGGTGGCGCTGCTCTGGGCGGCCCGCTCCCACCTCGGCCTGCTGCCGCGGCCGGAGCTGCGCCGCCGGTGCGACGAGCTGCTGGCCAATCCGCTGGTCGTGCCGGCGTTCCCGCGGTACGTCAGCGGGTTCATCCACGCGGTGGAGCCCGTGCCCGGTCTCACCCCGTTCGTCGTCGAACTGCTTTCGAAGGCTTTCGGCCGGCTTCCGGACCCGGTGCTGCTGCCCTGGCTGCCCGCGCTGATCACGACCCTGCGCGCGGAGGCGCCGGACCTCGTCCCGGCGCTCGTCCGGGAGGCGGGCCGCACGTTCCCGGCGGCCCTGCCAGCCCTCGACACCTGGACGCCGCCCTGGTCGGCGACGGCCCCGCCGACGCCCGCGCCCGCCGCGGAGCACCGCGCCCCCGACGCCGCCCTCCTCCTCGCCGCCCACCCGGCGGCCTGCGACGCGGTGGCGGAGCTGCTCGGGTACGACGCGGGGTGGCGGGAGGAGCCGGGCCAGGACGCCGCCGTATCCGCCGCCGCGGAACTCCTCGCCAGGCATGGGGAGTCGGCGGAGGCGCTCGCGGTCCTGCTGGGGGTGGTGGGAGTCACCGTGTGAGAGGGGGCTGGTAGCGCTGGGCGCCCGGCTGCGGGGGGAGCGGCCGGGTCGCGCAGCCGTGCGGTGGGTCCCGTGCGCCGAGCGGCGCTCCGGTCCGCGGGCGCCGCCCACCGCATTGCGAGCGGCCGGGCCTCGCGGCCGGTGCGGTGGCGGCGGGCACCGGGGGCCGAGCCGCGATCCGCTCCGCGGGTGCCGCCCACCGCGTGCGAGCGACCAGGCGGCACAGCCGGCGCCTTCCCCGTCATGCGCCCGCGCTGCCCGGCCCCCACCCCTCCGCGACCAGCGCGGACAGGCAGCCCCCACACTCACCCGACCACCCGCCGTCGGCGGGCCCTGGGCGGAAGCCCGACCACAGGCTCCCGGCGGGCCCCGGGCGAAGCCTGTCCAACCATCGGCCCTCGGCGGGCTCCGGGCGGAAGCCCGACCACAGGCTCCCGGCGGGCCCCGGGCGGAGCCCGACCACCCGCCCCGGGCGGGCCCCGGGAACCCACCCGCGCCCCCATCACGCCCGCCGCAGGCGCCGCATGGCCGGAAACCGCGGTTCGGCAGAGGCCCCGCACCCCCCGCGGGGCCTCTGGCGTACCTGGGGATTGCGCGGGCGGATAGTTAGGTTAGGCTGCCCTTGCTTTCGCTCGCGAGACGCTTCTGCCTCACGACCCCCGGAGGACACCCCCCATGAGCAGGTCCCACCTGCTGGGCGCCCACACCGCCGACGCCTACCGCCGCGATCTCCGCGCGGGCGTCGAGCACGTGGCCGCCCGACTCGCCCGGGCCGACGGCCCGTTCACGGGCATCGCCCCCCACGACCTGGCCCCCACCGTCGACGCCGTCGACCTCGACACCCCCCTCGGCGACACGGGAGCCGCCCTCGCGGAACTCGACCGCGTCTACCTCCGCGACGCCGTCTACTTCCACCACCCCCGCTATCTGGCACACCTGAACTGCCCGGTCGCCATCCCCGCAGTCCTCGGCGAAGCCGTGCTCTCCGCCGTCAACTCCTCCCTCGACACCTGGGACCAGAGCGCCGGCGGCACCCTCATCGAGCGCCGCCTCATCGACTGGACCGCCGCCCGCGCCGGCCTCGGCCCCGCCGCCGACGGCGTCTTCACCAGCGGCGGCACCCAGTCCAACCTCCAGGCCCTGCTGCTGGCCCGGGAGGAGGCGGTCGCCGGTACGGCCACCGTCGAATCTCTCTCCGACCTGCGGATCTTCGCCTCCGAGGCCAGCCACTTCAGCGTCCGCAAGTCCGCCAAACTGCTCGGCCTCGGCCCCGACGCCGTCGTCACCGTCCCCTGCGACGACACCCGCCGTATGCGCACCGCCGACCTGGCCCGCGCCTTGGAGGACTGCCGCACCGCCGGCCACACCCCCATGGCGGTCGTCGCCACCGCCGGCACCACCGACTTCGGCAGCATCGACCCGCTGCCCGAACTCGCCGACCTCTGCGAGCTGTACGACACCTGGCTGCACGTCGACGCCGCCTACGGCTGCGGGCTGCTGGTCTCGCGCACCCGCCGCCACCTCCTCGACGGCATCGAGCGCGCCGACTCGGTCACGGTCGACTACCACAAGTCGTTCTTCCAGCCCGTGAGTTCCAGCGCCGTCCTGGTCCGCGACGGCCGCACCCTGCGCCACGCGACGTACCACGCGGACTACCTGAACCCCGCGCAGGCCACGACCCCCAACCAGGTCGACAAATCGCTGCAGACCACCCGTCGTTTCGACGCCCTGAAGCTCTGGCTGACGCTGCGCGTCATGGGCGCCGACGCCGTCGGCGACCTCTTCGACTCCGTCTGCGATCTGGCCACGGCGGCCTGGCGGCTGCTCGAGGCCGACCCGCGCTTCGAGGCGGTGACCCGCCCGCAGCTGTCCACCCTCGTCTTCCGGTACGCCGAGGCCCCCGACGAACTGGCCGACGAGGCCAACCGGCACGCCCGCAGCGCCCTGTCCGCCTCCGGGGAGGCGGTCGTGGCGGGCACGAAGGTCGACGGCCGCGACCACCTCAAGTTCACGCTGCTCAACCCGGAGACCACCGTGGACGACATCCGCGCCGTGCTCGACCTGCTCGCCGGGCACGCGGGCGCCTACCTGGGAGAAGACCTTGTCCGAGCGTCCTGAGGCCACCCAGCGCCCGTACGACTTCATCGCCATCGGCCTCGGCCCGTTCAACCTGGGCCTGGCCTGCCTGACGGAACCGCTCGCCGAACTGGACGGCCTCTTCCTGGAGTCCCGCACCGCCGCCGACTGGGCCTGGCACCCCGGCATGCTGCTGGAGGGCACCCACCTGCAGACCCCGTTCATGTCGGACCTGGTCACCCTGGCCGACCCGACCTCCCCGTACTCCTTCCTCAACTACGTGAAGCAGTCCGGCCGGATGTACTCCTTCTACATCCGCGAGAACTTCTATCCGCTGCGCGAGGAGTTCAGCGACTACTGCCGCTGGGCCGCCGCCCAGCTGAGCAGCGTCCGCTTCGGCCGGACGGTCCGGTCCGTGGAGTACGCGGACGGCCTGTACGCCGTACGGACCGACGACGGCGTCCACCACGCCCGCCGCCTCGTCCTGGGCACCGGCACACCCCCGTACCTCCCCGAGCCCGCCCGCGACCTGCCCGGCGACGCCGCGCACAACTCCCGCTATCTGGAGCTGCGCGACGGCCTGCGCCGCAAGAAGTCCGTCACCGTGGTGGGCAGCGGCCAGAGCGCCGCCGAGATCTTCCACGACCTGCTCCAGGACATCGACACCCACGGCTACGCCCTGAACTGGGTCACCCGCTCCCCGCGCTTCTTCCCGCTGGAGTACACCAAGCTCACGCTGGAGATGACGTCGCCGGAGTACATCGACTACTTCCACGCCCTGCCGCCGGCCGTCCGCGACCGGCTCGGCGCCGCCCAGAAGCACCTCTACAAGGGCATCAACGCCGACCTCATCGACGCCATCTTCGACCTGCTGTACGTCAAGAACCGCCGCGGCCCCGTCCCGGCCCGCCTGCTCACGAACACGGCCCTGACGGCGGTCGGTTACGACGAGGGGACGTACACCCTGGGCCTGCGCCAGCAGGAGCAGGGCCGGGACTTCACCCTCGACACCGAGGGCCTGGTCCTGGCCACCGGCTACCGCTACCGGGTGCCCGGTTTCCTCGCCCCGGTCCGCGACCGGATCCGCTGGGACGACCAGGGCCGTTACGACGTACGCCGCGACTACAGCATCGACACGGCCGGCACCGGCGAGATCTTCGTCCAGAACGCCGAGCTGCACACCCACGGATTCGCCGCCCCGGACCTGGGCATGGCCGCGTACCGCAACTCGTGCATCGTCCGCGAGCTGCTCGGCGGTCGCGAGGTCTACCCGGTCGAGAAGTCCATCGCCTTCCAGGAGTTCGGCGCCGCATGAAGCCCTTCACGTTCCGCCCCGTCGACCCGGCCGCCGACGCCGCCCTGCTGCACCGCTGGGTCACCCACCCCAAGGCGTCGTTCTGGCTGATGCAGCACGCCACCGTCGAGGGGGTCGCGCGCGAGTACGCGCGGATCGGCGCCGACCCGCACCACGACGCGCTCATCGGCCTGCACGGCGGCGAGCCGGCGTTCCTCATGGAGCGCTACGACCCGGCCGAGCGCGAGCTCGCCGGCGTCCACGACGCCCGGCCCGGCGACGTCGGCATGCACTTCCTGGTCGCCCCCGCCGACACCCCGGTGCACGGCTTCACCCGGGCGGTGATCACCGCGGTGATGGCGCACCTCTTCGCCGACCCCGCCGTCCGCCGCGTCGTCGTCGAGCCCGACGTCGGCAACACCGCCGTCCAGCGCCTCAACGCGGCCGTCGGCTTCACCGTCGAACGGACCGTCACCCTCCCGCACAAGACCGCGGCCCTGAGCGTCTGCACCCGCGAGGCGTTCACGGCCGCCCGAGGAGCCGCCGTATGACCCCCGAGCCGTGGATGACCCCCGAACTGTGGGCCCGCGCCACCCGCCACCTGATACGCAAGGCGCTCTCGGAGTTCGCCCACGAACGCCTCCTCACCCCCCGGGAGACCGCGCCCGGCCACTACGCCGTGCCCAGCGACGACGGATCCACGGAGTACCGCTTCCAGGCACAGGTCCTCGCCCTGGAGCACTGGCACATCGACGCGGGGTCGGTCACCCGCCACGGCCCCGACGGCGAGCGGGAGCTGGACGCCCTCGACTTCTTCCTGGAGTTCCGCGGCACCCTCGGCCTCGGCGACGCCGTCCTCCCGGTCTATCTGGAGGAGATATCGTCCACGCTCGCCTCCGCGGCGTACAAGCTGGCCAAGCCGCGGACGACCGCGGCCGAGCTGGCGTACGACGGCACCTTCCAGGCCATCGAGACCGGGATGACCGAGGGCCACCCCTGCTTCGTCGCCAACAACGGCCGGCTCGGCTTCGGCTCCGGCGAGTTCCGCTCGTACGCCCCCGAGGCCGCCGCCCCCGTGCGGCTGCTGTGGGTCGCCGCCCACCGTGACCGCGCCGCCTTCCACGCCGGCGCCGGGCTGGACTACGAGCAGCTGATGCTGGACGAGCTGGGCCCGCACACCCTGGGCCGCTTCACCGACACCATGACGGGCCTGGGCCTGGACCTCGCGGACTATCTGCTGATCCCGGTCCACCCCTGGCAGTGGGAGCACAAGCTCTCGGTGACCTTCGCCGCCGAGGTGGCAAGGCGCCGCCTGGTGCCGCTGGGACCCGGACCGGACGAACACCTCGCCCAGCAGTCGATCCGGACCTTCTTCAACACCTCCGCCCCCGGCAAGCACTACGTCAAGACGGCCCTGTCGGTCCTCAACATGGGCTTCATGCGCGGCCTGTCCGCCGCGTACATGGAGGCCACCCCGGCCATCAACGACTGGCTGGCGGACCTCGTCGACGGCGACGACGTGCTGCGCGCCGCCCGTTTCACGATCATCCGCGAGCGGGCCGCCGCCGGCTACCGCCACCTCGAGTACGAGGCGGCGACCCCCGCCGGATCCCCGTACCGCAAGATGCTCGCCGCGCTGTGGCGCGAGAGCCCGGTGCCGTCCCTGGCCCCCGGGGAGCACCTGGCCACCATGGCGGCCCTGCTGCACACCGACGCCGGCGGCGCGTCCTTCGCCGGGGCGCTGATCCGGCGCTCGGGGCTGACGCCCGAGGCGTGGCTGCGCCGCTACCTCGACGCCTATCTCGTCCCGGTGCTGCACAGCTTCTACGCCCACGGCCTGGCGTACATGCCGCACGGCGAGAACGCGATCCTGGTGCTGGACGCGGACGGCGCGGTGGACCGGGTGGTCTTCAAGGACATCGCCGAGGAGATCGTGGTGATGGACCCGGACACGCCGCTCCCGGCGGACGTCGCCCGGATCCGGGCCGAGGTGCCGGAGGACATGAGGCTGCTGTCCGTCTTCACCGACGTCTTCGACTGCTTCTTCCGCTTCCTGTCCGCCGGTCTGCACTCCGAGGGCGTCCTGGACGAGACGGGGTTCTGGCGGACGGTCGCGGAGTGCGTACGGGACTACCAGGACGGCCGGCCGGAGCTGGCGGAGCGCTTCCGTCGGTACGACGTGTTCGCCGCGGACTTCGCCCTGTCCTGCCTGAACCGGCTGCAGCTGCGGAACAACCGGCAGATGGTCGATCTGGCCGACCCGTCCGGCGCCCTCCAGCTGCACGGGGTGCTGGGCAACCCGATCGCCGCGCACCGCGCGCCGTTGTCGGTGCCGGGCGCTACGTTGCCGGTATGACTTCACGGCTGAATCCGTACATCCAGTTCCAGGACAACGCCCGCCAGGCGATGGAGTTCTACCGCGACGTGTTCGGCGGCGAACTCGTGATCAACACCTTCGGCGAGTTCGGCGACGCGTCCGCGCCGGGCGCCGAGGGCATCATGCACAGCATGCTCGAGACCCCGGCCGGCTTCACGCTGATGGCCTCCGACACCCCGCCCGGCATGGAGTACAAGCCGGGGACGAACGTGTCGGTGAGCGTCAGCGGCGACGACGAGCCGGAGCTGCGGGGCTACTGGGAGAAGCTGTCGGACGGCGGCTATGTCGCGGTGCCGCTCGACAAGCAGATGTGGGGCGACACGTTCGGCATGTGCACCGACAAGTTCGGCATCGCCTGGATGGTGAACATCGCCGGAGCGCAGTGACGGGCGACGGGCCGGCCCCCGCCGTCGAGGGCCGGCCCGCCCGTCCGCTCACCCCGCCTCACTCCCAGGGCACCTCGGGCGCCCGGTAGTAGTTGATGCCCAGCTGTGTCCAGCGCGGCCCCTGCGCGGCCAGCCGGAGGCGGTACGCCTCCCAGTCGTGCGTCGCCGCCGGCGACCAGCCCAGCTCCGCCGCGCCCGCGAGCCGGGGGAACGCCATGTACTCGATGTCGGCGCTGGTCTCGAGGGTCTCCGACCACAGGGGCGCCTCGACGCCGTACACGGCACTCGCCGGGGCGTCGAGCAGATAGCCGCCGGGGTCCCAGTCGTACGAGGTGCGCACGTCCACGAAGCCCGCCCAGCTCTGGCCGAGCCTGGTGCGGCGGTCGTACTTCATGTCCAGGTACAGCTTGTTCGCCGGTGACAGGACGAACCGCGTCCCGGCGTTCGCCGCCGCGATGACCTCGGGTTCGCTGCCGGACAGCCCCCAGTACTGGGCGACCGCCCCGGCCGCCGGCTGCGCCTCGGTGATCTGGTGCCAGGCCAGCACGGTCTTGCCGTACGCCGCGACGATCGGCTGCACCCGGCCCATGAAGGTGACGTAGTCCGCGTGGCTGGTGGAGCTCGCCTCGTCGCCGCCGATGTGGATGTACGGCCCCGGCGTCAGCGCGGCGATCTCGCGCACCACGTCGTCCACGAAGCTGTACGTGAGCTCCAGCGGCACGCACAGCGAGCTGAAGCCGACCTTGATGCCGGTGTACAGGCGCGGGGCCCTCCCGTCGCAGTTCAGCTCGGCGTACGAGGCCAGGGCGGCGTTGGTGTGGCCGGGCATGTCGATCTCGGGGACCACGGTCAGCTGCCGGTCGGCGGCGTAGCCCACCAGCTCGGTGTAGTCGGCCTGGGTGTAGTAGCCGCCGGGCCCGCCGCCGACCTCCTTGGAGCCGCCGTACGTCGCCAGCCGGGGCCAGGAGTCGATCGCGATCCGCCAGCCCTGGTCGTCGGACAGGTGCAGATGCAGGTAGTTGATCTTGTAGAGGGCCAGCTGGTCGATGTACCGCTTCACCTCGGCCACGGAGAAGAAGTGCCGCGACACGTCCAGATGCGCCCCCCGGTAGGCGAACCGCGGCCGGTCGGTGACGGTGCCGCCCGGCACGGTCCACGGCCCCGGCTGCACGGTGCCCGCCTCGACGGCGGACGGCAGCAGCTGGCGCAGGGTCTGTACGCCGTGGAAGAGGCCGGCGGGCCGGTACGCCGTGATGGTCACCGCGCCCGGTCCGGCGTCGAGCCGGTAGCCCTCCTCGCCGTACGGGCCGCTCCCGGCGCCGTCCAGCACGAGCCGGATCCCGTCGGCGCCGCTCTCGGCGGTGACCGGCAGGGGATAGCCGGTGGACGGGCGCAGCAGTCCGGCCAGATAGCCGCCCGTCTGCTCCTGCCCGGCCGGCACGCGGATGACGGTGCCCGCCGCGATCTCGTACGGGGCGCCGCCGGGGACCGCCGAGACGGGGGCGGGGACGATCCTGTCGTATCCGGTGGCCGCCACGGTCCCGGCCGCGGAGGCGGGTGCGACCCCCGCGCCGAGCGTGGTCGCGAGAGCCAGCAGCACGGCGGCGAGGACGGGGGTGCGTCTCACAGGTGATCTCACGGGTGATCCCTCCCACGGGTTGGTATGGACTTACTGCCGACCCCGGAAGTCGTCAAGGTGTAGACCAATGCGACCGCCGAAAGAACGTTTCGCTGCCCGATTCCGGGCAGGATTCTTGCGATCGAGGAGATCATCCCGCAGTATCGACGGGTGCACAGCGAGCTCATCGACCATCTGGTGCGGACCGCCCCGCTTCATCGCGGCGAGGCGGTCCGGATCGTCCAGGACGTCCTCGCCTACTTCGAGGAGACGACCGAGGACTTCGTCCGCCGCCGCCACCGTGAGCTCCAGGGTCAGGGCCTGGTCAACACGGTGATCTTCGAGCGGATCGGGCAGGAGCTCGCCGACCGTGTGGTGGCACCCCCGGAACTTTCCCAGCGGCAACTGCGTCGCATGGTGTACGGCTGAGCCGTTTTGACCGGCTGAGCGAAGAGAGCGAAGTAAGGAACGATATGTGCGGAATCGTTGGGTACATCGGCAAGCGTGACGCGGCGCCCCTGCTGCTGGAGGGCCTGCAGCGGCTCGAGTACCGGGGCTATGACTCGGCCGGTGTCGCCATCACCGGCAAGACGGGGGGTCTGAAGACCGTCAAGGCCAAGGGCCGGGTCCGCGAACTCGACGCCAAGCTGCCCAAGCGGTTCGCCGGCACGACGGGCATCGCCCACACCCGCTGGGCCACCCACGGCGCCCCCAACGACGCCAACGCCCACCCGCACATGGACACCGAGGGCAAGGTCGCCCTGGTCCACAACGGGATCATCGACAACGCCACCGAGCTGCGCGCCAAGCTCACCGCCGACGGCGTCGTCTTCGCCTCCGACACCGACACCGAGGTCCTGGTCCACCTGATCGGCCGCTCCCAGGCGCCGACGCTGGAGGAGAAGGTCCGCGAGGCGCTGCGCCACGTCGAGGGCACGTACGGCATCGCGGTGCTGCACGCCGACTTCAACGACCGCATCGTCGTCGCCCGCAACGGCTCGCCGGTCGTCCTCGGCATCGGCGAGAAGGAGATGTTCGTCGCCTCCGACATCGCCGCGCTCGTCTCCCACACCCGCCAGATCGTCACCCTCGACGACGGCGAGATGGCCACCATCAAGGCCGACGACTACCGCACCTACACCACCCGCGAGGGCTCCCGGACCGCGCAGTCGCCGGAGACCGTGGAGTGGGAGGCCGCGTCGTACGACATGGGCGGCCACGACACGTACATGCACAAGGAGATGCACGAGCAGGTCGAGGCCGTCGACCGGGTGCTGCGCGGCCGGATCGAGGACCGCTTCTCCACCGTGCACCTCGGCGGCCTCAACCTCGACGCCCGCGAGGCCCGGTCCATCCGCCGGGTGAAGATCCTCGGCTGCGGTACGTCGTACCACGCGGGCATGGTCGGCGCGCAGATGATCGAGGAGCTGGCGCGGATCCCCGCGGACGCGGAGCCGGCCTCGGAGTTCCGCTACCGCAACCCGGTCGTCGACCCCGACACCCTCTACATCGCCGTCTCCCAGTCCGGTGAGACGTACGACGTCCTCGCGGCGGTCCAGGAGCTGAAGCGCAAGGGCGCCCGTGTCCTCGGCGTCGTGAACGTCGTCGGCTCGGCGATCGCCCGCGAGACGGACGGCGGCGTGTACGTCCACGCCGGGCCGGAGGTCTGCGTCGTCTCGACGAAGTGCTTCACCAACACCACGGTCGCCTTCGCCCTGCTCGCCCTGCACCTCGGCCGGATCCGCGACCTCTCCGTCGCCGACGGCAAGCGGATCATCGAGGGCCTGCGGCGGCTGCCCGACCAGATCGCCGAGATCCTGCGCGGGGAGGACGAGATCCGCAAGCTCGCGGGGGAGTTCGCGCACGCCAAGTCGATGCTGTTCATCGGCCGGGTGCGGGGTTACCCGGTGGCGCGGGAGGCGTCGCTGAAGCTCAAGGAGATCTCGTACATCCACGCCGAGGCGTACCCCGCCTCGGAGCTCAAGCACGGTCCGCTCGCGCTCATCGAGCCGGACGTCCCGACGGTCGCGATCGTCCCGTCCGACGACCTCCTGGAGAAGAACCGCGCGGCCCTGGAGGAGATCAAGGCCCGCAGCGGCCGCATCCTCGCGGTCGCCCACGAACGCCAGGAGAAGGCGGACCACACGATCCTGGTCCCCCAGTCCGAGCCCGAACTCGACCCGATCCTGATGGGCATCCCCCTCCAGCTCCTGGCGTACTACACCGCCAAGGAACTCAACCGCGACATCGACAAGCCCCGCAACCTCGCGAAGTCGGTGACGGTGGAGTAACCCTCCGGGGGTGCCACGCCTCCGGTGGCGGTGCCGCGCGTGAACGGCTTCCGGGGGCTGCGCCCCCGGACCCCGGCGGGGTGGTCCGTGGGAGGGCCGGGTGCGGTTCAGCCCCGCACGGGAGGACGCCGCGGGGACGCCGCACGCTGCGGGCGGCTGGGCCGCCCAGGGGGCGGCACGGGCGGGCGCAGCGGCCCCGCACCCAGGCTGCCCCCGGGACCGCACGGACAAGCCGACCACCCGGAGACGAACTGGACCTACGGCTGCTCGAAGAAGGCGGCCCTCGAGCCGGGCGCGGAGGTGAAGTTCACCTTCCGGGTCGCGCT
>NZ_JBFAXR010000082.1:0-38965 GCF_040680895.1 Streptomyces sp. NPDC051940
GGCGCCGGCCCCCGGGCCCGCAGGCTAACGGGCGTGCGCCACCGCCCAGTCGAGGGCCTGGTCCGCGACCTCCTCCCAGCCCGGCGCCGCGGGAAGCAGATGCGGCATCCCGGCGAACTCCCGCACCTCGGTCACCGTGTCCGACTTGTAGTGCCGGGCGTTGGATTGCTGCACCTTCGGCGGCATCAGATGGTCCTTCTCACCCGATACGAACAGCAGCGGCGCACGGTCGTCGTTGTGGTAGTCGACGTACGTACTGTGGTGTCCGGGCCGCAGGGTGGCCAGGGCGCTGTCCCAGAAGACGGCACCCGAGGCCGGGATCGCGTAACGCTCGTACAGCGCCCGGGACTCCTCCTCTGTGAACGTGTTGGCGAACGCGTAGTGCCACTGCTCCGCGGTCAGCCCGACCGCCCGGTGCCGGTTGGCGGGGTTCTTCAGCACCGGGAAGGCCGCCTTGACCTGCGACAGCGGCAGCACGGCCACGCCCTCCGTGGGCGCGGAGCAGATCGCCACGCCGGCGGCGCCGTGGCCCCGGTCCAGCAGCAGCTGGACGAACACGCCGCCCGCGGAGTGGCCGATCAGCACCGGTGGCCGGTCCAGGCCGCGGATCAGGGCCTCGAGGCTGTCGAGGATCTGCTGGACGGTGACCGCCTCGATCGGCGCGGTGTCGGCGTTCAGGGACTCCACCTCCACCTCGAAGCCCGGGTAGGCGGGGGCGAGGACGCGGTAGCCGCGCTTCTCGTAGTGGGCGACCCAGTGCTCCCAGCTGCGCGGCGTCACCCAGAAGCCGTGGATCAGGACGATCGTGTCGGGTGCGGTGTCGGTCATCTTCGCGGTCCTTCCTCAGCGGGTGCCGCGGTCCGCGGCGACGATCTGGCGTACGACCGTGTCCGGCCGCGACATCATCACGACGTGCGAGGCGCCCTTCGCCTCGACGGTCGTACTGCCGGCGCGCGCCGCCATGAAGCGCTGTACAGCCGGCGGGATCACGCGGTCCTCGCCCGCCACGACGTACCACGACGGCAGCGTCCGCCACGCCGGTGCGCCGCTGGGGCCGCCGAGGCCCTGGACGCTGCCCGGGCGCTGCGAGACCGCCATCACCCGGGTCACGGAGCGCGGCAGGTCCTGGGCGAAGACGTCGTGGAAGCGCGCCGGGTCGATGTACCCGTCCAGGCCCTCGGTGCCGTCGGGCAGCGGATAGTGGCGTCCGACGAGCGCGCCGCCCAGTTGGCTGCCGGGGAACTTGTCGGCCAGCGCCAGCGCGCTCTCGCCCTCGTCGGGCGCGAACGCCGCGACGTACACGAGGGCCTTGACGTTGTCGTGGCCGAGGCCGGCGTTGGTGATGACCTCGCCGCCGTACGAGTGGCCGACGAGGATCACCGGGCCGGTGAGGGTGGCCACGATGCTGGAGAGGTACGCCGCGTCGCCGGCCAGGTCCCGCAGCGGGTCGGCGGCGGCGAGGACCGGGTAGCCGGCGTCCAGCAGCCGCTCGGTGACGGCGTTCCAGCCGGAGGCGTCCGCGAAGACGCCGTGGACGAGGACGACGGTCGGCTTGGCGGCGCCGTCGCTGCCGCCCGTACGGCCGTGTGCGGCGGCGGGGGCGGCGGACAGCCCGCCGAGCGTGGCGGCGGTGCCGGTGGCGAGCAGCCCGCCGAGGACACGGCGGCGGGGCTGGGGTGCGGAGGGCATGGACGGTTGTCCTTTCGGAAGGAGTCGGACGGTCGGGGCGCTGTGCGTACGCCCTCAGGAGCCGAGGAACGCGAGCAGGTCCTCGTTCAACTGGTCCTTGTGCGTGTCCGTGATGCCGTGCGGGGCGCCCGGGTAGACCTTCAGCGCGGCGTTCTTGATCCGCGCGGCGGAGGCCCGTCCGCCGACCTCGAACGGGACCACCTGGTCGTCGTCGCCGTGGATGACGAGCGTGGGCACGTCCACGGCGTCGAGGTCCGCCCGGAAGTCCGTCGCGGAGAACGCCGCGACGCACTCGTACGCGTTCCGGTGGCCGGACTGCAGGCCCTGCCGCCAGAACGCGTCCCGGATGCCCTGGGAGACGGCGGCGCCCGGACGGTTGTTGCCGAAGAACGGCCCGTCGGCGAGGTCGCGGTACAGCTGCGAGCGGTCCGCGAGGGAGCCGGCCCGGATCGCGTCGAAGACCTCGGCGGGTACGCCGCCGGGGTTGTCGTCGGTGCGCAGCATGAACGGCGGTACGGCGGAGACCAGCACGAGCTGCGCCACCCGGCCGGTGCCGTGCCGGCCGATGTAGCGCACGACCTCGCCGCCGCCGGTGGAGAAGCCGACGAGCGTGACGTCGCGCAGGTCGAGTTCGTCGATGAGCGCGGCGAGGTCGTCGGCGTAGGTGTTCATCTCGTTGCCGAGCCAGGTCTGGTCGGAGCGGCCGTGGCCGCGCCGGTCGTGGGCGACGGCCCGGAAGCCGTGGGAGGCCAGGTGCAGTTGCTGCGCCTCCCAGCTGTCCGCGTTCAGCGGCCAGCCGTGGGCGAGGACGACGGGGCGGCCGTGGCCCCAGTCCTTGTAGTGGATGCGGGCGCCGTCGGCGGCGGTGATGTAGGGCATGGGGATGCTCCGTCCGCGGGTGGTGTTCCGACCCGCCGATCGTCGCCGGGCACACCCGGGGCCCGAATCCCGTGCGGCGCGTAGTCGTGACCGCGCGCCGCACGGGGGCGGACCGCCCCGCTACAGCTCGGGCAGCTCGGTCAGCCGGCGCCGCGACGTCACGTCGAGCTTCCGGAAGACCTTGCGCAGGTGGTAGTCGACCGTGCTCGCGCTGATGAACAGCCGCGCCGCTATCTCCGCGTTCGTCGCCCCCGTCCGGGCCAGCCGGGCGATGGTCAGCTCCTGCGGGGTGAGTTCGGTCGCCGCCGCCTTCCCCCGGCGCGGGTGCTCCCCGGTCGCGGCCAGTTCCTGCGCGGCCCGTCCGGCGAAGCCCAGCGCCCCCATCGCGTCGAACATCCGCAGCGCCGTGCGCAGTTGCTCCCGGGCGTCCCGGCGCCGCTTGCGGCGGCGCAGCCACTCGCCGTAGAGCAGATGCGCCCGCGCCAGGTCGGAGACCGCCGGGGTGGCGGTGAGCAGCGCGATCGCCTCGCCGTGGAGCGGCTCGGCCTCGGCGTCGGGGGCGAGCAGGGCGCGGCAGCGGGCGAGCACGCCCAGCGCCCAGCCGGTGCCACTGGCTGTGGCGCGTTCGTCGAGGGTGCGCAGCGCGCCGGCGGCCGTCACCCGGTCGCCGCACCGCACGGCCGCCTCGATCAGCGCGGGCAGCAGCCGCGAGTGGTACACGACGGGGTCCCCGGCCACGAGGTCCTTGGTGATGGCGCGGGCCCGGGCGTAGTCGCCGGTGCCGAGCGCGGCGATCGTCATGCCGATCCGGGCGATCGACTCCACGGCTCCGGCGCCGAGCCAGGTGCCGGCCTGCATCGAGCCCTGGAAGACCTCCTCCATGTTCTTGCTCTCGTGGCGCCAGGCCAGCAGTTCCGGATGGCGGTACAGCTCCCACATGTCGTCGGTGGCGCCTATCGCGGTGCGCACCTGGAGGCCCTGGGCGTTCAGTTCGTCGGCGGCGGCGAGGGCGCCCAGATTGGTCTCGTGCATCACCGCGCAGTACAGGGCGGTGTCCAGATGGGCCAGCGCGCCGTTCGCGCGGGCGGCGTCGGCGGCCCGCCGCATCACGCCGGAGTGCAGGTCCGCGTCCCAGAGGATCATCGTCAGCGTGACCAGGGGCAGGTACGAGTCCAGCACCGTCACGTCCGGAGTCGCCGGGTCCAGGACCATCGCCACCGCCCGGCGGATGTGCGGTACGGCGGCCGCGTAGCCGTCGGTGACCAGCACCGCGTACGCCCGCAGGACCAGGCTGATGCCTGTCGCGGGCGCCGAACGCGGCAGTAACCCGTCCACGGCGGCGGCGATCTCGGCCGCCGAGGTGCCCCGCAGCAGTCGCTCGGCTCCGATCGACCGGTGGATCGCCTGGAGCAGGGCCTCGTGCGCCAGCTCCGGAGCGCCGTCCGCGAGGGAGCGCGCCGCGCGCAGGCACAGCGCCGAGGCGTCCGCGAAGCCGCCCTGCTCGCCCAGCAGGGTCTGCGCATGCGCCCGTACGAGCAGCGCCCGGCCCTGTCCCACATCCCCGAGCAGGTCCTCGTCCAGGGCGTCCGCCAGCGTCTTCGCCTGCAGCAGCGCCCCCGCCGCGAGGGCCGCCTCGGCCGCCGCCAGCTGCCGGCCGGTACGCGTCTCACCCGGCGGCGAGAGCTCGGCGGCGCGGGTGAGGAACGTCGCGCGGGCCGCGTAACCGCCGCGTGCGCCCGCCCGGTCCGCCGCCCGCTCCACCTCGGCGGCCACGTCCTCGTCGGGCCCGAGCGCCGCGGCGGCCCGGTGCCACGCCCGCTGGTCGGCGTCCGCGGGCCGGCCGGTGACCTCCGCCAGCGCCCCGTGCGCGCGGCGCCGCTCCACGCTGGTCGCGCCGCCGTACACCGCGGAGCGCACCAGCGGGTGCCGGAACTCCACCGCGCTCCGCAGGGCCACCAGGCGCGCCGCCTCCGCCGGGCCCGACGCGTCCGGGCCGACGCCCAGCAGCCGTGCCGCGTCCGTGAGATACCCGACGTCGCCGCCGGGCACCGCGGCCGCGAGCAGCAGCCAGGTCCGGGTCGCCGGGGGCAGGGCGGCCACCCGGCGCAGATAGTGCTCCTCCAGCCGGCTGCCCAGCGGCAGGGGTTCGGGCAGCGCCAGCGCCCCGGTGAGCTGGTCGGCGGTCAGCGCGCCGCCGAGGTCCGCCAGCGCGAGGGGGTTGCCCGCCGTCGCCGTCACGATCCGCGCGCCCACCCGGGCGTCCAGCGGACCGTCGACGGACGCCCGCAGCAGCTCCAGCGCGTCCGGCTCCGCCAGCCCGCCGACCTCGGTGACCGGCAGCCCGGCCGGTGCGTCGAACCCGGTCCGGGCGGCGAACAGCAGCCCCACGCCCTCCCCGTGCACCCGCCGGCCGACGAACGCGAGGACGCCCAGCGACTCCTCGTCCAGCCACTGCACATCGTCCACGCAGGCCAGTACGGGCCGCAGCTTCGCCTCCTCCGCGAGCAGCGCCAGCGTCGCCAGCCCCACCAGGAACAGGTCGGCGGGCGGCCCGTCGGCGACCCCGCACGCCACCCGCAGCGCCTCCCGCTGCGCCGCGGTCAGCGTGCCGGGCTCCTTCAGCCCGTCCAGGAACGGCAGCAGCAGCCGGTGCAGCGCCGCGAACGGGAACCCGGCCTCCGACTCCACGCCCGCCACCCGCAGCACCCGCAAGTCCCCGGCCTGCGCGGCGGCGTGGCCGAGCAGCACCGTCTTGCCGATCCCCGCGTCCCCCTGCAGCAGGACGACCCGGCTGACCCCCTCGCGCAGATCCCCCACCAGCGTGTCGAGCAGCGCCCGCTCCCGCTCACGTCCCCTCAGGACCATCCGCAACGCCCTTTCCGAAAGCCCGGGTTACGGGCCGAACCTCTCAAGGGCGTCATTCAAACCGTTCCGGGCGAACCACGCCCCGGAAACGATCGGAATCCGGGCAGACGGACGCCCCCGCACCGCTTCGGTACGGGGGCGTCCGGAGGTTCGTCAGATGTCGCGGAACGTCTCGATCCGCGCGCCCACCGAGTTGAGGCGGTCGGCCAGGGACTCGTAACCGCGGTTGATGACGTACACGTTGCGCAGCACCGAGGTGCCCTCCGCGGCCATCATGCCGAGCAGCACGACCACCGCCGGGCGCAGCGCCGGCGGGCACATCATCTCCGTCTCGCGCCACCGCGTCGGGCCCTCCACCAGCACGCGGTGCGGGTCGAGGAGCTTGACGGAGGCGCCGAGGCGGGTCAGCTCGGTGAGGTAGATGGCGCGGTTGTCGTAGACCCAGTCGTGGATCAGCGTCGAACCCTGGGCGCTCGCCGCGATCGCCGCGAAGAACGGCACGTTGTCGATGTTCAGACCCGGGAACGGCATCGGGTGGATCTTGTCGATCGGGGCCTGCAGCTTGGACGGGCGGACCGTGAGGTCGACCAGCCGGGTGCGGGCGTTGTCCGCCGCGTACTCCGGGCCGCGGTCGAGGTCCAGGCCCATCTCCTCCAGCACCGCCAGCTCGATCTCCATGAACTCCGCCGGCACCCGGCGGATGGTCAGCTCGGAGGAGGTGACGACCGCGGCGGCCAGCAGGCTCATCGCCTCGACCGGGTCCTCGGACGGCGAGTAGTCCACGTCCACGTCGATGTCGCGCACGCCGCGCACGGTCAGGGTGGTGGTGCCCACGCCCTCGATCTCCACGCCCAGCTGCTCCAGGAAGAAGCACAGGTCCTGGACCATGTAGTTGGAGCTGGCGTTGCGGATGACCGTGGTGCCCGGGTGGCGGGCGGCGGCCATCAGCGCGTTCTCGGTCACCGTGTCGCCGCGCTCGGTCAGCACGATCGGCCGCTGCGGCGCGATGCCCGGCTCGACCTCGGCGTGGTACGTGCCCTCGGTGGCCGTGATGTCCAGGCCGAAGTGGCGCAGGGCGCTCATATGCGGCTGGACGGTGCGGGTGCCCAGATCGCAGCCGCCGGCGTACGGCAGCTTGAA
Organism: Streptomyces sp. NPDC051940; assembly: GCF_040680895.1. NCBI lineage: Bacteria > Bacillati > Actinomycetota > Actinomycetes > Kitasatosporales > Streptomycetaceae > Streptomyces > Streptomyces sp. NPDC051940. The sequence goes on from NZ_JBFAXR010000082.1 coordinate 6,574, forward strand.
GCGGTCCATCCGGTGCAGCAGCGGGCCGAGGAACATGATGATGCTGCGGGTGCGGACCGCTGCCTCGGTGTCGATCGACGTCAGGTCCAGCTCGGTCGGCGGGACGATCTCCAGATCGGCGCCGTCGTTGATCCAGCGGGCCTTCACACCGACGCTGTTGAGCACCTCGAGGATCCGGTAGACCTCCTCGATCCGGGCCACGCGGCGCAGCACCGTACGGCCGGAGTTCAGCAGCGAGGCGCACAGCAGGGCGACGCACGCGTTCTTGCTCGTCTTGACGTCGATGGCCCCGGAGAGCTGCCGCCCGCCCGACACCCTGAGGTGCATAGGGCCGGCCGTGCCCAGGGAGACGATCTCGCTGTCCAGGGCCTCGCCGATGCGGGCAATCATGTCGAGCGAGATGTTCTGATTGCCGCGTTCGATACGGTTGACCGCGCTCTGGCTGGTACCGAGGGCCTCGGCGAGGTGGGACTGGGTCCATCCGCGGTGCTGCCGGGCGTTACGGATGAGCTTGCCGATGCGTACGAGGTAGTCGTCTGCCATACGCGGAACGTATATCAGATGTGAGATGAACGCCCATCAACGGGAGTTGAGTCCTCCGGTTTGTTCGAAATGCACGGGTGTGCCGAAGGCCGCGCGGCGGGTCGCGCGGCGCAGCGCCTTGAGTACCGGGGTGCCTAGGAGGAGGGTGCACAGGGCCGTCGTCAGGGCCCGGCCGAGGTCCCAACCCATCGATGTGGCCAGGCAGTACGCCAGGAAACGGGCCAGGTTGTCGGGGATCGGATCGCCGGCGACGAACGTGATGCCGGAGGGCAGGCCGGTGGTGTAGATCGGCCAGCCCTGGAAGTTCATGACCAGCCCATAACCGAACGAGGTGACTACGCCATATGAGGTAAGCAGCCACAGCTCCCGCCGGCCCCGCAACCGGTCCGCCCCGGGCAGCAGCCCCGCGCCCAGGCACACCCAGCCCATCGCCAGCATCTGGAACGGCATCCACGGGCCGACGCCCCCGGTGAGCAGCGCGGACGCGAAGATCGTGGTCGCGCCCAGCACGAAGCCGAAGCCGGGGCCGAGCACGCGGGCCGAGAGGATCAGCAGGAAGAACATCGGCTCGAGGCCGGCCGTACCGGCTCCGAGGGGCCGCAGCGCCGCCCCCACCGCCGCCAGTACGCCGAGCATCGCGATGGCCTTCGCGTCCAGGCCCTGGTCGGCGATCGTCGCCGCCACGACGGCGAGGAGGAGCGGGAGGAGCAGGGCGAAGATCCACGGGGCGTCGACGGCGTGGTCGCCGATGACGCTGCCCCGGTCGGCGAGCAGGGGCCAGCCGAAGACGCCGATGCCCAGGAGCGTGATCAGGGCGAGGGCGGCGGTCGCGCGCGGGCCGAGGCGGATCGCACGGTGTCGTTCGGTGTACGCCGTCACGCCGCGGCCTCCAGGGCCCGGCGGATCTGCGGGACGGTCAGCCACGGGCCGTCGCCCAGGATCTTCGTGACCTGGGGGGCGAAGGCGGGGGAGGAGACGACCACCTCGGCCATCGGGCCGTCGGCGACGATCTCGCCCTCGGCGAGGATGATCACGCGGTGGGCGAGCTCGGCGGCGAGCTCCACGTCGTGGGTGGCCAGGACGATGGTGTGGCCCTGCGCGGCCAGGGTGCGCAGGGCCTTTGCCAGGCGGTGCTTCGCGGCGTAGTCGAGGCCGCGGGTGGGTTCGTCGAGGAGGAGCAGGCGCGGTCGCGCGGTGAGGATGACGGCCAGGGCGAGGGCGAGGCGTTGTCCTTCGGAGAGGTCGCGGGGGTGGGTGCCGTCCGCGACGTCCGGGAGCAGGTCGGTCACCAGGGCGCGGCAGGTTCCTTCCGGGGCGCCGGCGTCCGCGTCCGCTGCGTCGCATTCGGCTGCGACCGTGTCGGCGTAGAGGAGGTCCCTCGGGTCCTGGGGGACGAGGCCGGCGTGGCGGAGGAGGTCCCTGGGGGCGGTCTCCGCCGGGGTGATGCGGCCGTTCAGTGTGACGCTGCCCGCGGTGGGCTCGTGGAGGCCGACGAGCGTGCGCAGGAGGGTGGACTTGCCGGCGCCGTTGCGGCCCATGAGGGCGATGGTCTCGCCTTCGGTGAGGGTGAGGTTGATGTTCCGGAGGACCTCGGTGCGGTTTCGCCTTACGGCGAGTGCGGTGGTTTCGGCGGTTGTCGGTGTGCTCTCTGCGGTGGTGGGCGGGGTGGTCTTCCGGCGCCGGAAGAGGGCGCGGAGCCTTGTGGTCGCGTTCGGCTGCGGTTCGCCTGCGCGTGCGGTCGCGTGCGCGGGCGTGTTCGCCGTGGTTGCGTCGGGCGTCGATGGCTGCGGTTCGCCTGCGCCCACCCGTGCCGCCCCAGCGGCACGACTGCCCGCAGGCTGCGGGTCTGCGCTCACGGCTGCCCCCTGCGCCACCCCCGATGCTGTCGCCGGGCCCGGTGTTACCGGGTGGAGGCCCGACAGCCTCTCCCGTAGCGGGGCTGCCGCGCGGCGGGCGTCGCGGATGGAGAGGGGGAGGGGGGTCCAGCCTGCGAGGCGGCCCAGGGAGACCACCGGGGGGTAGACCGGGGAGACCGCCATCATGTCCGCCGGGGTGCCCGTGGTGGGGGGTGTGCCGGGGGTGGGGAGGACGATGACCTGGTCGGCGTACTGGACGACGCGCTCCAGGCGGTGTTCCGCCAGGAGGACCGTCGTACCCAGGTCGTGCACCAGGCGCTGGAGGACCGCCAGGACCTCCTCCGCCGCGGCCGGGTCGAGGGCCGACGTCGGTTCGTCGAGGACCAGGACGCGCGGGTGCGGGGTGAGGACCGAGCCGATCGCGACGCGCTGCTGCTGGCCCCCGGACAGCGAGGCGATGGGGCGGTCGCGGAGGTCCGCGAGGCCCAGCAGGTCGAGGGTCTCCTCGACGCGGCGGCGCATCGTGTCCGCCGGGAGGCCGAGGGACTCCATGCCGTACGCCAGCTCGTCCTCGACCGTGTCCGTGACGAAGTGCGAGAGGGGATCCTGGCCCACCGTGCCGACCAGGTCGGCCAGTTCACGCGGCGGGTGCAGCCGCGTGTCCCGGCCGCCGACCGTGACCCGCCCCCGCAGCGTGCCGCCGGTGAAGTGCGGGACCAGCCCGCTCACCGCGCCCAGCAGTGTCGACTTGCCGACCCCCGACGGCCCGACGAGCAGCGCCAGCTCCCCCTCCGGGATCCGCAGATCGACGCCCTGCAACGCGGGGCGGTCCGCGCCGTCGTACACGACGGAGACGTCTTCGAAGGCGATCACGTGGACTCCTTGCCGGGCACCCGCACAGGCACGGGCGCGACGAAGGCGGGCAGCAGGCCGATGAGCAGGCCGGCCGCGGGCCAGAGGGGAAGCTCGGGGGCGCGCAGCGGTACGACGCCGGGGTGCAGGGCGTCCGGCGCGTACCGGCCCGCCCAGATCGTCAGCAGCGCGACCGCGACGCCGGACCCGGCGACCAGCCACGACCGCGGGCCGAAGCGGTCCGGCCGGTACACGGTCCGCACCGCCCGCCGCCCGCCCAGCCGCAGCCCCGCGACCGCCGCCGCCAGACCGGCGAGCAGCACCGGCAGCCCGTAGCCGGCGCCCTGCGCGGCGAGCAGTCCGTACGTACCGGCGCACACGCCCAACAGCCCGCCGAGGGTGAGGAGTCCCGTCGTACGGCGGACGGCAGGCGGCACGTCCGCGCTGCGGCCGTAGCCGCGGGCGTCCATCGCCGCCGCCAGCGCGACCGACCGTTCCAGCGCGCCCTCGAGGACGGGCAGCCCGACCTGCAGCACCGACCGGATGCCCCGGTCGCCGCGCCCGCGCAGCCGCCGCGCGGCGCGCAGCCGGCCGACGTCGGAGACGAAGTGCGGGGCGAAGGTCATCGCGACGACGACCGCGACGCCCGCCTCGTACAGGGCGCCGGGAAGGGACTTCAGGAGCCGGGCGGGGTTGGCGAGGGCGTTCGCGGCGCCGACGCAGATGAGGAGCGTGGCCAGTTTGAGGCCGTCGTAGAGGGCGAAGAGGAGCTGCTCGGCGACCACCCGGCCGCCCAGCCGGATGCCCTTCGCCCAGTCGGGCAGCGGCACTTCGGGGAGGGTGAAGAGCGTGTGCGTGCCGCCGATGGGGGAGCCCAGGACCGTCGCGAAGACCAGCCGGATGACGAGGACCGCCAGGCCGAACCTGACGAAGACGGCGTACGAGCGGGCCCACGGCGCGTCCGTACGGCGGGCCGCGACGACATAGCCCGCGACGCCGACGACCATGCCCAGCAGCAGCGGGTTCGTGGTCCGCGACGCGGCGACCGCCAGCCCCAGGGCCCACAGCCACCAGGCGCCCGCGTGGATCGCGTTGCCCCGGTGGGCCTCGGGCGCCTGCAGCCACCGGGTCACGCGCGCGCCGGTCATGCGCGCCGGCGCCTCGCCTGCCACACGGCTGCGGCCCCGAGGACCGCCACGGCGGCGACGCCGCCGATGAGGCCGGCGGACGGGCCCTCGCCGGAGTCCTCGTCCGCGGCCGGCGTACCGGAGCCGGACTTCTCGTCAGCAGACGAGACCGTCTCGCCGCACCCCTTCGCCGGATAGCCCGCGATCGCGCACAGCAGGCCGTTCGAGCCGAAGCGCAGCGGCTCCGCGACCGCCGCCAGGGCGTCCGCCGCCGTCGCGTCCTCGGGCACGACCGCGCACTCGGTGCGCTGCGCGGGCGGGGTCGCGCCGTCCGCGGAGTCCTCGGGCGTACCGAAGTCGAGGACGAACGCCACCCGCTTGCGGCCGTCCTCGGCCTTCCCGTCCGCGCAGATCGCCGCGAAGTCCGCCGTCCCGCGCGGGCGGGTGGCGTCGGCGGAGTCCTCGCTGACGGCGAAGCGGAAGCCGACGACGTCCCCGTCGCCGGGGCGGGCGGTGCCGGGGCCCTGCTGGGCGTACACCCACTGCGAGCCGTCGCGCTCCCAGAAGGACCAGTAGCGATAGCCCTCAGCGTGCGCGGAGCCCGCGCCCCCCAACAGCGCGAGCAGCGTGACGAGGGGGGCGAGGGCGAGGCGGGCGGTGCGTATCACAGCCGGGCGTTCTTCTTGCGCAGGCTGGAGAAGATGCCGACGCCGACACCGGCGATCAGGCCGACGCCGATGATCAGCCAGGTGGTGGTGGCCATGCCGCCGTCGTCGTCACCGTCGTCCTCCTTCGCCGCCTTGGGGGACGGCTTGGTGGAGGCGGCCGCGGCCTGCGGGGCGGGGCCGGTCGCGTTGAGGGCGGCGACCAGGTCGGTACCGGCGAAGTCCTTCGGGTCCTTGCCGACGGCCTGCGCAGTCAGGATGAGCGTGCCCAGGGCGGCCGGGCTGTCCTTGGACCAGGCCGCGGAGTTCTTCTCCAGCCAGGCGTACGGCTCGAGCGCCGCGCTCTTGTGGCCGCCGGCGGCCAGGGCGAGGGTCGCCCAGGCGGTGGTGTTCGGGTCGGCGTTCTTGGCGCTGAGGTCCTTCAGGAAGCCCTCGTTGGCGGCGATCCGCTTGGCCAGGAAGTCGTCCGCGGCCTCGGCGTCGCCGTCCGGGTTGCGGTTGTCGGCGCAGGCGGGGGCGTTGACCGGGGCGTCGCCCGCCGCCTTCACGACCAGGCCCGTGCCGCGGCCGGCGAGCGCGGCGGCAGCGGTGGCGTACTCGTTGGCGTACAGCTTGCCCTTGTCGGGCGTGAAGGCGTACGCGCCCTGCTCGTCGGCCTTGGCGTCGCAGGGGAGCTGCAGCGCGGCGAGCGCGTCGAAGGGGGACTTCTCGCCCTTCAGCACCTGCGACGGCTCCTCGCCGGCGGCGGCCAGCGCGCCGATCGCCACGGAGGTGGAGTTCGCGTCGCTCCCGCCGCCCGGGTTGTACGGGAAGCCGCCGTCCTTGTTCTGGATGCCCTTGAGCCAGGTCACGGCCTTGCCCACGGCGGCGTCCTGCCCGCCGAGCGCCGCCAGCGCCTGGACGGCCATGGCGGTGGCGTTGGAGTCCTCCGTCTTGGCGTCGCAGGCGGCGGCGGTGTCCTTGCGGTACGCCGCGAAACCGCCGTCCGCGCACTGCTGGCCGGTGAGCCAGGTCACGGCCTGCTCGGCGGGGCGTATACCGGCGGCGTCCTGGGCGAGCATCGCCAGGGAGGTACGCCACACGCCGTCGTACTGCGGGTCGGCCGTGCCGTACAGGCCGGCGCCGTCCGCCGCGGTGGCGGCGGGGGCTGCGACGGCGCACAGTGCCGCGGTGGCGGCGAGGGCCGCGAGCGCGCGGCGCGTGGAGCTGGAAGCCATGGCTGGGAGGGTGCCTTTCCTGCTGCGGGCCGGGCACGGCACCGCGCACGGCAGGCCCGCGGTTCACGCGCCCTGCACTGGCACCGGGCTCAGCTCCGTATACCTCGACGGGGCGACCGCACCCTGCGGGGGCGGCCAGTGGATCCGCCCGGGTGCGGGCGGCTCCGAGAGCCAACGCGTCCGTCGCGGGTACTCCGGCTCACACGCCGCTTCGCGGCCTGTACACGGTTGCGGGTCAGCGCCGGGATCGCACCGGCTTCCCCCGCGGGGACCCGACCACCTTACCGGGGGGTCCGGGCGGGTCATACCCCTGCTCGCGCGGTGGCCGGGCGGTGCGGCGGGCGTCACACCGGGTGTTGACATGCTCATCGCCCTGGAGGGCGAGGATTCTGGCCTTCCCTGACGGGTTGCCGTGCTGCTACGCGGCACGGTTTCCGGTCGGGAATCCGTGGCTTCCTGTTTCTTCGCGCCGTGCCGGGATTGCTCCCGGTCTTACCGGCGCTCCGCAGGCCGTCACCGCCAGTCCGGCGGCCTGTTTGACATTGATCGCGGCGTTGGTGTCCCGGTCGTGGACGGTGCCGCAGGCGGTGCAGGTCCATTCCCGCACGTTCAGGGGTTTGGGTCCGTCCTTGACGCCACACGTCGAGCAGACCTGACTCGTCGGCTCGAACCGGCTGATCTTGATCAGGGTGCGGCCGTATCGCTCGGCCTTGTAGGTCAGCATGCTGATGAACTGCGACCAGCCCGCGTCGTGCACGGACTTGGCCAGCCTGGTGCGCGCCAGCCCGGCCACCGACAGGTCCTCCACGGCGATCCCTTGGTTCTCGGAGATCAGCCGGGTGGAGAGCCGGTGGTGGAACTCGCGGCGCGCGTCGGCGACCTTGGCATGGGCGCGGGCGACCTTCTGGCGGGCCTTGGCCCGGCTCTTCGATCCCTTCTGTTTGCGGGACAGCTCCCGCTGGGCCTTCTTCAGCTTCTTCTCCGCGCGCCGCAGGAAGCGCGGGGAGTCGATCTTCGTGCCGTCGGACAGCACGGCGAAGTGGGTCAGGCCGAGATCGATGCCGATGGTGTTCTCGGTGGCGGGCATCCATTCGGCGTCGGCGGCGGGATCGGTGTCGATGACGAACGAGGCGAAGTACCGTCCCGCCGCATCCTTGATCACGGTCACCGAGGACGGTGTGACGGGCAGGGCGCGGGACCACTTCACCTTCACCGCGCCGATCTTCGGCAGGTTCAGACGGCCGCTGTCGGTGATGCTCCAGCGGGCATTCGCAGTGAACCGGATCGACTGCCGCTGATCCTTGCGGGACTTGAGACGCGGGGCACCCAGTTTCGGGCCCTTGCGGGTGCCGCCCAGGGAGGCGAAGAAGTTGCGGTACGCGGTCTCGGCGTCCCGCAAGGACTGCTGGAGCACCACCGCGGACACCTCGCCCAGCCAGGCACGCCCGGCTGTCCGCTTCGCATCCGTGATCAGCTCCCGGGACAACTGTCCGGCCGTCGGGAACGGTCGCCCTCTCGTGCGGGCGTCCTCGCGAGCGCGCACGGCGTCGTTGTACACCACGCGGGCGCACCCGAACGCCCGTGCCAACGCGGCCTGCTGGACGGCGTTCGGGTACAGGCGGAAGCTGTGCCGAAGCTGCATACCGGCCACGCTACATACTTGGGTTATGGGTGAGATGCAGAAGATCAGAACTGGTCGGCACTGTACATTCGCGATGCATGTCCACTTGGTCTTCGTGACCAAGTTCCGGCACAAGGTGTTCACCGATACCCACCTGAGGCGCATGGAGGAGATCATGCGGTCGGTCTGTTCGGACTTCGAATGCGAACTGGTGGAGTTCAACGGCGAGGACAACCACGTCCACCTGCTGGTGAACTTCCCGCCCAAGGTCGCCGTCACCAAACTGGTCAACTCCCTCAAGGGCGTCTCCTCCCGCCGCCTGCGCCAGGAGTTCCCCGACCTGGTGGGCCACTACTGGCGTGCCAGCAAGCTCTGGTCCGGGTCCTACCTCGCCGCAACCGTCGGCGGCGCACCGCTGTCCGTGGTCAGGCAGTACATTGAACAGCAGAACCGGCCGGGGTGAGCTTCACCCCGGCTCCGCCGGGAAAGCCTCGCAGCGCTCCGCGCGGCAGGCGACCTACCTCCGTCCGGCTCCGCCGGGCCCATTGCGGTGACGCTCCGCGTCACACCGGAAGATTCGCTTCACCCCCGGTCTGAAGGCCGGAGCACTGCGAATAGATCCCGGTAGCGGACCGGGGTGTCGCCGACGGCCTCCGCGCGGCCCTGTTTGACCAGGCGGCGGACGTGCGCCTCGGCCTCCGAGACGGCGATGTTGCGGGAGCCGTACGGGATGTCCGCCCAGGGGCGGTTCCACTCCATGGCCTCCGCCAGCTCCCAGGCCGTACGGGGGCGCTCGCGCAGCAGGGACGTCACGGCCGCGAGCCGGTCCGCGTGGTGGTCCAGCAGTTCGGTGACGCGGGCCGGGGCGTCGGTGAACGGGTGCTTGTGCGCGGGGAGTACCTCCGCGGGCGCCAGTCGGGCGACGCGCTCCAGGGAGGCCAGGTAGTCGCCGAGCGGGTCGGTCAGGTCGGCCTCGTCCGGGCCCTCGTACACGCCGATGTGCGGGGAGATGCCGGGCAGCAGGTGGTCGCCGGAGAACAGCCGGCCGGTGCCCGCGCGGCGGTCCGGGTGCTCCTCCTCCAGGTGCAGGCAGACGTGGCCGGGCGTGTGGCCGGGCGTCCAGATCGCGCGCAGCCGGCGGCCGGCGAGCGGGAGCAGTTCGCCCGGGGTGACCGCGCGGTCGGGCAGCGTCTGCCGCATCCCGGGGACGTCGCGCAGCCGGCCGGAGTCCAGCGCCTTCTGCAGCGGGGCGAGATGGTCGCCGGGGGCGCCGGCGGTGCGGAGCTTCGCGAGGAGGTAGCGCGCCCAGTGGCCGGGGTCGGCCTCCTGTCCGCGCCGGACCATGGCGATGTCCGCCTCGTGCATGGCGATCCAGGCGCCGGACGCCTCGCGGACCCGGCCGGACAGGCCGTGGTGGTCGGGGTGGTGGTGGGTGATCACGACTCCGTGCAGGTCCTTGACGTCCGTGCCGCAGCGGGCGAGTCCCGCGGTCAGGGTGTCCCAGGACGCCGGGTCGTCCCAGCCGGTGTCGACGAGGACGGGCCCGCGGTCGGTGTCCAGGACGTAGACCAGGGTGTAGCCCAGGGGGTTGTCCGGGATGGGCACCTGGATGCTCCAGACACCACCGCGGTGGTCGGTCACCTCGGGGGTTTCGTGCACGGGGCGCCTCCTGGTTACCGGGTACGGCGCGCCGGCGGGCGGGCGCGCACGGCTCCGATGGTAACTAGAACGAGTTTCAGTGTCCCGTGCAACTTGTCCTCCGGCCACGGTTCTTGAACCCGGGGCGACTTGCGCGCGTCGGTCAGGGGGGCGCTGCGCGCCCTTTGGCCTGTGTGCCTTCGGTCTCGGGGAAGGGCGTGTGCCTGCGGCCTCGAGGCCGTGTGCCTTCGACCTCGGGGGTCGCGCGCCCCGCGGTCTCGGGAGGTGACCGCCGTCGGCGAAGGCCGGTGCGGATCAACACCCCCCGCAACCACCCTGTTTCCAGGGGGTTCGGGGGCGAAGCCCCCGGGACCTGTTCCGTCGGCCCCCGCCGGAGGCGCGTGACCCCCTGCCATAGGCGCGTGCCCCCCGCCGGAGGCGCGCGGCGCCCCCGTCAGACCCTGACTTACCCGCACGCCGGGCTGGGGTCCGGGGTTGCCCCCCGGGGGGAGAACACGGCGAGCGCCGCCGGCGCAGATCGACGCTGACCCGCACCCGCCCTCGCTACGCGACCACCCCGCTCCCACGGGGCCCGGGGGGCGAAGCCCCCGGATTCCGTCTGATGGCGGGCGCACCGCCGGAGGCCCGCGGTCCGGTCCGCACGCTGTGGACTCCTGGTCCCGGAACTGGTATCAACGCAAACTGAAAGACCGTCAGATATGGCGGCCGTGGCGGCAGCAACCCCCGGGAGGCATCGCGATGAGCGATCTCGTCGAGCACGGACAGCTCTACATAGGCGGCCGGCTGACCGACCCCGCCGGCACCGACACCATCGAGGTGGTCTCCCCGCACACCGAGGAGGTCATCGGCCGCGTCCCGCACGCCTCGCGCGCCGACGTGGACCGGGCCGTGGAGGCCGCCCGTACCTCCTTCGAGTCCGGCGTCTGGGCCGCCCGCACACTGGACGAGCGGATCGAGGTCGTCACCCGGATCAAGGACGCCATCGCCCTGCGGCACGAGGAGCTCGCCCGCGTCATCACGAGCGAGAACGGCACCCCGTACTCGGACAGCGTCCTGGTGCAGTCCCTCGCCACGATGATGGTCTGGGACGCCGCGATCACCGTCGCCCGCGGCTTCACCTTCGAGGAGCGCCGCGACGGCGTGCTCGGCCCGGTCCTCGTACGCCGCGAGCCCGTCGGCGTCGTCGCCGCCGTGGTGCCGTGGAACGTCCCGCAGTTCACCGCCGCCGCCAAGCTCGCCCCCGCGCTGCTCGCGGGCTGCTCCGTCGTGCTCAAGACGTCGCCCGAGACGCCGCTGGACGCGTACATCCTCGGCGAGATCTGCCGCGAGGCGGGGCTGCCCGACGGCGTCCTGTCGATCCTCTGCGCGGACCGCGAGGTCAGCGAGTACCTCGTGGGGCACCGCGGCATCGACAAGATCGGCTTCACGGGCTCGGTGGCCGCCGGCAAGCGCGTGATGGAGGTCGCCGCGAGGAACCTCACCCGGGTGACGCTGGAACTGGGCGGGAAGTCCGCCGCGATCATCCTGCCCGACGCCGATCTCGCGGCGGCCGTCGAGGGCATCTCGCCGTTCGCCTGGATGATCAACGGCCAGGCGTGCGTGGCGCAGACGCGGATCCTCGCCCCGCGTTCCCGGTACGACGAGATCGCCGACGCCTTCGCCGCGAAGTGCGCGTCGCTGAAGGTCGGGGATCCGATGGACCCGGAGACGAAGGTCGGCCCGCTGGTCGCGCGCCGGCAGCAGCAGCGGTCCCTCGACTACATCGCGCTCGGCCAGCAGGAGGGCGCCAAGCTCCTGGTCGGCGGCGGCGTCCCGGCCTCGCAGTCGCGCGGCTGGTACGTCGAGCCGACCCTCTTCGGCGACGTCGACAACGGGATGCGGCTCGCCCGCGAGGAGATCTTCGGCCCGGTGATCTGCCTGCTGCCGTACGAGGACGAGGCCGACGCGGTCCGTATCGCCAACGACTCCGACTACGGCCTCTCCGGCAGCGTCTGGACGGCCGACACCGCCCGCGGCACGGACATCGCGCGCCGGGTGCGGACCGGCACGTACTCGGTGAACACCTTCAGCCTCGACATGCTGGGGCCGTTCGGCGGCTACAAGGACTCAGGGATCGGCCGCGAGTTCGGCCCGGAGGGCTTCGCGGAGTACACGGAGCTGAAGATGATCCACCTCCCCGCGGGAGCGTGAGGCGGCATGGGCGACCGCTGGCGGATCGAGGTGGACCGGGGCGTGTGCATCGGCTCGGGCTTCTGCGTGGGCACGGCACCGAACGGCTTCCGCCAGGACGCGGCACGCCAGTCGCACGCGCTGGCGGCGGAGTCCGACCCGGACGACCGCCTGCTCGCCGCGGCGGAGGGCTGCCCGGTGGAGGCGATCACGATCCGCCTGCTCGGCTCGGCCGAGCCGGTGTTCCCGCCGGACGATTGAACGGCGCTACGCCTGCTCGGCCGCCTCCCGGTCGAGCAGGCCGCACACGGTCTCGATGTCTATCCGTACCTGTGCGATCGACGCCCGTCCCGACAGCCAGGTGATCAGCGCCGAGTGCCAGGTGTGTTCGATGACCCGGACCGCCGAGAGCTGGGCCGGGGTCGGGCGGCCCTGCAGGCCCATCGCGTCCAGGATGATCGCCGTCGTGAGGCGCGAGACGGTGTCGACCTCCGGGCTGACCGAGCGGTCCGCGAAGGTCAGCGCCCGCATCATGGCGTCCGCCAGATGCGGTTCGCGCTGCATGGCGCGGAACGCCCGCATCAGGGTGCCCGCGACCCGGGCGCCCGCGGTCGGTTCCGTCGGCGGGCGTTTGCGCAGCGTCTCGTGCAGCAGCTGCAACTGGTCCTGCATGGTGGCGACCAGCAGATGCACCTTGGACGGGAAGTAGCGGTACAGCGTGCCCAGGGCGACGCCCGCCTGCTCGGCGACCTCGCGCATCTGCACGGCGTCGAAGCCGCCGCTGCCCGCCAGCTGCGCGCTGGCGTGCAGGATGCGCCGGCGGCGGGCCTCCTGCCGCTCGGTCAGCGGGGCGCCGCCGGCCGGCTGGGGCGCGGCGGAGGGCCTGGGCTTGCTCGGGCTCGTTGTCATGGGTCTCACAGGATGGCATCCGTCAGGTCGTGGCGTGAATCACCCGGTGGCGCCCGTCGCAGGGGGCTACCAGCCGGTAGATTCGTGCTTCCGATCGACCTGTCTGAAACTTGTTCTAGATTAGCGTGAGCGGTTACGCTCCGGCAGAACTGCAGTGAGAAGGGGGCCAGGCGTGACCGCTGAGGTGCCGCTGCGTATCGCTCTGCTGAGTTACAAGGGCAACCCCTTCTGCGGTGGCCAGGGCGTGTACGTACGCCACCTCTCCCGCGAACTCGGCCGGCTCGGCCACCGGGTCGAGGTCATCGGCGCCCAGCCCTACCCCGTACTGGACGAGGCCCCCGGCGTCACCCTCACCGAGCTGCCCAGCCTCGACCTGTACCGCCAGCCCGACCCCTTTCGTACGCCCAGTCGCGAGGAGATCCGCGACTGGGTGGACGCGCTGGAGGTCGGCACCATGTGGACCGGCGGGTTCCCCGAGCCGCTGACCTTCAGCCTGCGCGCGCGGCGGCTTCTCGCCGCCCGGCGCGGCGACTTCGACGTCGTCCACGACAACCAGACCCTCGGTTACGGCCTCCTCGGCGGCCCGCGCGCGATCGGCGCCCCGCTGGTCACCACCGTCCACCACCCGATCACCGTCGACCGCCGGCTGGAGCTCGCCGCCGCGCAGGACTGGAAGCGCCGCGCCTCCGTGCGGCGTTGGTACGGCTTCACGCGGATGCAGAAGCGCGTCGCCCGCAGGCTGCCGTCCGTGATCACCGTCTCCGGGTCGTCGAGGGACGAGATCGTCACCGACCTCGGCGTCCGCCCCGAGCGCATCCACGTCGTGCCCATCGGCGCGGACGTCGGGCTCTTCTCGCCCGACCCCTCCGTGCCCGAGGTGCCGGGCCGCATCGTCACCACGTCCAGCGCCGACGTACCGCTGAAGGGCCTGGTGCACCTCGTCGAGGCGCTGGCCAAGGTGCGCACCGAGCAGCCGCACGCGCATCTGGTCGTCGTCGGCAAGCGCGCCGACGACGGGCCGGTCGCCGCCGCGATCGAGCGGTACGGACTGGGCGGGGCGATCCGCTTCGTCAAGGGCATCAGCGACGCCGAGCTGGTCGACCTCGTACGCGGCGCCGAGGTGGCGTGCGTGCCGTCGCTGTACGAGGGTTTCTCGCTGCCCGCCGCCGAGGCCATGGCCACCGCCACCCCGCTGGTCGCCACCACCGGCGGGGCCATCCCGGAGGTCGCCGGGCCCGACGGCGAGACCTGTCTGGCCGTGCCGCCCGGCGACGCGGGGAGCCTGGCCGTGGCGCTCGGCCGGCTGCTGCAGGACGCGGAGCTGCGCCGCCGGCTCGGCGCGGCCGGCCGGGCCCGGGTGCTGGAGCGCTTCACCTGGGCCGCCGCGGCGCAGGGCACCGCGGAGCGGTACCGCGCGGCGATCGAGGCCGCCCGCGGCGGGACGCCCCGGCCGGCGGCCGGCCCGCCCCGTACGACGGCCCGGCCGCCACACGCCGCCGCGGCCCGCGCCGCCGCGCCCGGCGGGGGAGCCGCCCGCACCGCCGCCCGGGCCGACACCCCGTGACCCGCCACCGCCACCGCCCTCGCCCTCCGCAGGAGTCACCGTGCTGACCGTCGACTTCACCCGCTTCCCGCTCGCCCCCGGCGACCGCGTGCTGGATCTCGGCTGCGGCGCCGGGCGGCACGCCTTCGAGTGCTACCGACGCGGCGCCCGCGTCGTCGCCCTGGACCGCAACGGCGAGGAGATCCGCGAGGTCGCCCGGTGGTTCGCCGCGATGAAGGAGGCCGGGGAGGCGCCCGAGGGCGCGTCGGCGGTCGCGATGGAGGGCGACGCGCTCGCGCTGCCGTTCCCCGACGCCAGCTTCGACGTCGTGATCATCTCCGAGGTCATGGAGCACATCCCCGACGACAAGGGCGTACTCGCCGAGATGGTGCGGGTGCTGAAGCCCGGCGGCCGGATCGCCGTCACCGTGCCCCGCTACGGGCCGGAGAAGGTGTGCTGGACGCTCTCCGACGCGTACCACGAGGTCGAGGGCGGCCATATCCGCATCTACAAGGCCGACGAACTGCTGGGCAAGATGCGCGAGGCCGGCCTCAGGCCGTACGGCACCCACCACGCGCACGGACTGCACTCGCCTTACTGGTGGATCAAATGCGCGGTCGGCGTCGACAACGACAAGGCGCTGCCGGTGCGGGCGTACCACAAGCTGCTGGTCTGGGACATCATGAAGAAGCCGGTCGCCACCCGGGCGGCCGAGCGCGTCCTGAACCCCCTCATCGGCAAGAGCTTCGTCGCGTACGCCACCAAGCCCCATCTGCCGCGACTGGCCGAGGCAGAGGCGGCCCGCGCGTGACGAGTCCGGGGCGTACCGAACGGCTCGTCCTGCCCGGCGTCCTCACCGCGGCCCAGGCCGCCGCCACGGTGGCGGGCATAGCCGCCGTGCAGCGCGAGGACGGGGCCATCCCGTGGTTCCGCGGCCACCACCTCGACCCGTGGGACCACACCGAGGCCGCCATGGCCCTCGACGCCGCCGGGGAGCACGAGCGGGCCGAGCGGGCGTACGACTGGCTGCGCCGCCACCAGCTGCCCGACGGCTCCTGGTACGCCGCCTACGCCGACGGCGACGCGGACCGGCCCACCGACCGGGGCCGCGAGACGAACTTCATCGCCTATCCGGCCGTCGGCGTCTGGCACCACTATCTGTCCACGGGCGACGAGACGTTCGTCGAGCGCATGTGGCCGATGGTGCGCGCCGCGACGGGCTTCGTGCTGGACCTGCAGCAGCCCGGCGGGCAGATCGGCTGGAAGCGCGAGGACGACGGCACACCGGTCACCGACGCGCTGCTCACCGGCTCCTCCTCCGTCCACCAGGCGCTGCGCTGCGCGCTGGCCGCCGCCGAGGTGGTCGGCGAGACGCAGCCCGACTGGGAGCTGGCCGTCGGCCAGCTGCGGCACGCGGTACGCCGCCACCCGGACTGCTTCCTGGACAAGGACCGCTACTCGATGGACTGGTACTACCCGGTCCTCGGCGGCGCCCTCACCGGCCCCGACGCCAAGGCGCGCATCGAGGGGGACTGGGACCGCTTCGTCGTCCCCGGCCTCGGCGTGCGCTGCGTCTCCGACCGGCCCTGGGTGACGGGCGGCGAGAGCGCCGAACTGGCGCTGGCGCTGTGGGTGATGGGCGAGTCGGACCGCGCGGTGGAGATCCTGCGCTGGATCCGCCATCTGCGCGCGGACGACCACGGCGGGATGTACTGGACCGGGTACGTCTACGAGGACGACGCCGTCTGGCCCGTGGAGCTGACGTCGTGGACCGCCGGCTCCCTGCTGCTGGCCGTGGCCGCACTCGGGGGGGACGAGGCGACCACGGCGGTCTTCGGCGGCGAACGGCTCCCACGGGGCCTGGAGCCGGACTGCTGCTAGGTTGCGTTTGCGTCAGCCCAGGTGCCTCACCGAGCGTGCCAGGGCGTGTCCGAGGAACAGGTAGACCAGGGCCGCGATGCCGTAGTTCAGCAGGACGCGCCACCAGTCGGGGCTGACGGTGAACATGTCCCGGGACCAGCCCGCCAGCCAGTTCGCCGCGTCCCGGACGAAGTCGACGAAGTCGTTCGCCCGGTTGGCGTCCAGGACGTACATCATGATCCACAGGCCGATGATGAGCGCCGCGATGTCGGCGATGACGGCGATGGCCGTCGACGCGGGATTTCCTCCATAACGTATCGCCATATGGGGCGGGTTACCGGAAATCGGCTGGCCAAACGCGGTTGCGGCGAGCGAGGTGGCGCGGCGGGCGCGGGCTGTCACGCGGACGGCCGCCGCCCGGTGGCGGGACCCCGGGGGCCGGGCGATCCTGCGGGAGGAGATCCGCCTACGACCAGGAGGAACGCCGTGTCCGTCTGCTCCATACCCGGCCGAATACGCCGCGCGTCCGTCGTCCTGCTGCTGAGCTGCGGCCTCGTCCTGGGCGTCGGCGCCTGCGGAGACAGCGGGGGGCGCAGCGAGGGATCCGGCACCTCGGCCGAGCTCGCCGCGGACCCGTCCGCTTCGGTCTCCGCGTCGGCGACGGCGAAGCGGGAGAAGTACAACCGGGCGAAGTTCGCCGCGAACGTGGGGCTGGCGGCGGGGGCCACCTACCAGTGGATCATCAAGCCGTACCGGGCGGGGAAGTTCAAGAAGGGCGCCGACGGCCGCACCTTCACCCTCGTCAAGGCCGGCGCGGCGGGGGCCTTCGCGTACAACCGGCTCAAGGCCGCGCAGAAGAACGCCAAGGGCGACCCCGTGCTCACCAAGGCGCTCGCGCCGATCACCGCCGGCGTCGAGTCGCTGCGGAACATGGGCACGAGGCTCCGCAACGGTTCCGTGGACGACTCCGGGATCAACGGCGTCGAGGACCTCATCAACAACTTCCGCGACGCCGGGAAGGAGGCCGGGGTCGACGTACAGCCCCGGGTGCCCTCCACCAGCCAGCTCAACGGAGGATAAAAACTCCTGGTCAGGGCAATGGCCCGGCGCATAGGGTGCGGACATGCCACAACTGGACCACGAGCGCTGCTGCGCCGAGATCATCGAACAGACCAGGCTGCTGCGGGAGACCCTCGACGGAGCCGATCTGTCCGTACGCGTACCCACCTGCCCCGACTGGACCCTGCGGGAGCTGGCGGTCCACGTCGGTGGCGCGCACCGGTGGGCCGCGGAGACCGTGAAGCGGCGCTCGCAGACCGAGATCCCCGACGAGGACGTGCCCGGCTTCTACGGGCCCGAGGCGGCGGACGGTCTCGACGCCTGGCTCGCTGAGGGCGCGGAGCTGCTGGCGACGGCGCTGCGCGAGGCCGGGCCGTCGGCCGAGGTGTGGACGTGGGCGGCGGAGAAGCGGTCCGGTTTCTGGGCCCGCCGGATGACGCACGAGACGGTGGTCCACCGGGCCGACGCGGCGGGTGCGGCGTCCGCCGCGTACACGGTTGCGCCGGACGTGGCTGCGGACACCGTCGACGAGTGGCTGGAGATCCTCGGCCACTTCGGGGCCGACGACCGCGACCCCACGTGGACCGCGCTGCGCTCGAAGTACGCCGGGTCGAGCCTGCATCTGCACGCCACGGACGCCCCCGGCGCCGAGTGGCTGATCGAGGTGGGCGAGGACGGCTTCACCTGGACCCGCACCCACGCCAAGGCCACCGTCGCCCTGCGCGGCCCGCTGGCGGACGTCCTGCGCGTCTTCTACCGCCGCCTGCCGACGGACGCCCCCGAGGTCGAGGTCCTGGGCGAGCAGGCGCTGCTCGGCGCATGGCTGGCGTGGGCGTCCTGGGGCGGCGGCGACGACTGAGCGCGCACCCACGCTGTCCCGCGGGTTCCGGGGGCCTGGGCCCCCGGGTGTCCCGCTTACATGTCGGGGGTCGCGGAGTCCGGGGGTCGAGGCCCCCGGGCTTCCCGCTCACGCGTCCGCGGGGTCCGGGGCGCAGCCCCTGGCGTCCCGGTCGCGCAACCGGGGCCCAGCCGTCAGGAGTCCCGCTGACGCAACCGCCGTGACTCCCGCGGAGTTCGGGGCGCAGCCTCGATTCCGGCTCTGCAGCCGGGCGCCTGCTTACACAGTCACCCCTCTCCCAGGGGCCCGGGGCGAAGCCCCCGGAACGAAGCCCGGGGATCCCCCGGCAGCGCGCTACGCCTCCGCCAGGACGCGTAGCGTCTGCGGGTCCTGTGTCGTGACCAGGAGGTCCGTCACCGGGCCCGCGCGCCACAACTCCAGCCGTTCGGCGATCCGTTCCTTCGGGCCGACCAGGGAGATCTCGTCCGCGAACTCGTCGGGGACGGCCCGTACCGCCTCCTCCCGCCGCCCCTCGGCGAAGAGCCGCTGGATGTCGCGCACCGCGGGCTCGAAGCCCATCCGCGCCATCAGATCCGCGTGGAAGTTGCGCGTCGCGTGGCCCATGCCCCCGATGTAGAAGCCGAGCATCGCCTTGACCGGCAGCAGCCCCTCCGCCGGATCGTCGCAGACCTGGGCGCGGACCAGCGGCGCGATCACGAAGCCGGGCGGGGCGGCGGAGAGGTCCGCGGCGTAGACGTCCGTGCGGTACGGCGACCAGTACAGCGGCAGCCAGCCGTCGGCGATACGCGTCGTCTGCGCGACGTTCTTCGGCCCCTCGGCGCCCAGCAGGATGGGCAACCCCGCGCGCAGGGGGTGTGTGATCGGCTTGAGCGGTTTGCCGAGGCCCGTGCCGTCCGCGCCCCGGTACGGGTGGGTGTGGAAGCGGCCGTCCAGCTCCACGGGCGCCTCGCGGCGCAGCACCTGGCGGATGACGTCCACGTACTCGCGGGTGGCGGTGAGGGGGCTCTTCGGGAACGGCCGCCCGTACCAGCCCTCGACGACCTGCGGCCCGGACAGCCCCAGGCCCAGCATCATCCGCCCGCCGGAGAGGTGGTCGAGCGTGAGCGCGTGCATCGCGGTGGCGGTGGGGGTACGGGCCGCCATCTGTGCGATCGCGGTCCCGAGGCGTATCCGCCGGGTGTGCGCGGCGATCCAGGTGAGCGTCGTGAACGCGTCCGAGCCCCAGGCCTCGGACGTCCACACGGAGTCGTAACCGAGGTCCTCCGCCTGCCGGGCGAGGTCGAGGTGGTGGGGGTTGGGGGAGCGGGTCCAGTAGCCGAGGGCGAGTCCCAGACGGAGTGACATGTCTGACGGTGTATCAGATCCGGGGTGCGTTGGGAATGCGACGGCCCTCCACCCCTAGGGGGTGGAGGGCAGGCAGGGTACGTGCCTCAGCCGCGCTGTATCCCGCTGGTGTCCTGCAGCAGACCGCGACGGCCGTCCTGGGTCTGGGCGATCAGCCCGTTGCCCCGCTGCTCCACCGCGAGGTACCACACGCCGGGCGCGAGGTCGGCGATACGCGAGGGCGAACCGTCCTCGGCGTACAGCGGCCGCTGCTGCGGCACCGCGAACCAGAACGGGGCGAACGCCCCGCCGCCCGTACCGGGCCGGTCCTGCTGCCCCGGCAGCGGCGCGGCCGGCCCCGGCTGGGGCTGCGGCTGCGGCTGCGACTGGCCGTACGACGGCTGCTGCGGCTGACCGCCGTAGGGCGGCGGCTGCTGGCCCGGGTAGCCGTAACCCGGCTGCGGCTGACCGCCGTACGGCTGCGGCTGCTGCGGACGCGGCGCGGACATGAGCGGGGCCTTCAGGCCCGCGGCGGTGTTGCCGAGGACGGCGCCCGCGCCCAGCACCAGCGCGCCCAGCAGCATCACATAGGCGCCGGCACCCAGGTCGACGCGGTCGTTGGCGCCCGAGTCGGTGGGGTCCCAGAACAGCTGCGAGGCCATGGACCACAGCGCGGACCAGGTGGCGAGGACGGCGAACGCCGTTCCCCAGTGCGGCAGCTCGATGCCCAGCACCTTGCGGGAGCCGGCCGCGGTGCGCCCCGTCAGGAACAGCGCCGCCGCCGCGACACCGGCGAGGGTGACCGAGGGCAGGATGGGGAAGAGCGCCGGGCTCCAGGAGCTCACGGAGCAGTGCTCCGAGCACTCCCCGTCGGCCTTGAAGAACGGCAGGAACGACGCGATGAGCAGCAGGAGCGCTCCTCCGATCACTACGCCGTCGCCCCGAGTTAGTGAGCGGATGTTCACGAGATGTCCTTTGCAGGTCGTGTGGTTGATGCTGATCGCGTGCCGGATGCCATCCCCGCACGCGTCGCGCCGCGCAGGCGGTCCATCGTACGGGCCTCGACTGTCACCGCGGTCACCCCTCCCCCGTATGTCCCCCCGGCCCTACCCCGCGAGATAGGCCGTGATGCCGTCTACGATTCCGTGCGCCGCCCGCTGCCGCCAGTCACGGTCCGACAGTTGCGCGGCGTCCCTACCGTCGCGCATATTGCCGCATTCGATGAACACTTTGGGCACGGTCGACAGATTCAGACCGCCCAGATCTCCCCGTACGGTGAAACCCGAGCCGTCGCCCGTGTAGTTGGAGAGCGCGCTGCCGGTGCGCTTCGCGAACGCCTTCCGCACCGCGAGACCCAGCTCCCGCGACGGGGCGACGATCGCCCGGGTGTCCGCGGCGCCCGCGTCCACCGCCTTGGGCAGGATCACGTGGAAGCCGCGCTGCCCCGCGCCCGCGCCGTCGGCGTGGATGGAGACGACCGCGTCGGCGTGGGCCTTGTTGCCGATGGCCGCACGTTCGTCGATGCACGGGCCCCAGGCCCGCTCGCCGTCCTGGGTGAGCTTCACCGTGGCGCCCTGCGCGCGCAGCAGGGTACGGGCGCGGCGGGCGACGTCCAGGGTGAAGGCCGCCTCCGGATAGCCGTCGTTGGTGGCCGTGCCGGTGGTGTCGCACTCCTTCGTCGTGGTGCCGATGTCCACCTTGCGGTTGATTTCGGCGGAGTGCAGGCGGTTGTTGGGATTGTGTCCCGGGTCGAGGACGATGACCATGCCGGTCAGCGGCTTCTTGTCGATCTGCGGCTTCTTCGCGTCCGTCGTGGCCTTGGGGCTCGGCGTCCTCGCCGGGGCCGTGGTGCGCGACGCGGTCGGCGAGGCGTCCTGCTCGTCGGCGGCGCCCTGCGTCAGACAGCCCGCGAGGAGCGCCGACAGGGCAGGAGCCAGCACGTACCAGGCGCGGGTGCGGCTCTTCTGCGACGACACGAGTGCGATCGTAGTCCCGCCCGTCAGACCGCCGCCGGGTTACGGCGGCGCAGCACGCGCAGCGAGCGCGTGACCGAGACCTCGTCGTACTCCCCGGACTCCAGCGCGCGGACGTACACGCGGTACGGGGCCTGGCCGCCGTCCGCCGGGTCGGGGAAGACGTCGTGGATGGCCAGCAGGCCGTCCACCGCCAGATGCGGGGCCCAGCCCTCGTAGTCGGCGGTCGCGTGCTCGTCGGTGTGGCCGCCGTCGACGAACACCAGGCCCAGCGGCGCGCCCCAGAGCTTCGCGGCCTGCGGCGAACGGCCCACCAGGGCCAGCACATGGTCCTCCAGACCCGCCCGGTGCAGGGTGCGGCGGAAGGAGGGGAGCGTGTCCATCAGGCCCAGCTCCGCATCGACGACCGCGGGGTCGTGGTACTCCCAGCCGGGCTGCTGCTCCTCGCTGCCCCGGTGGTGGTCGACGGTGACCGCCGTCACACCGGCGGCGCGGGCCGCGTCGGCGAGCAGGATCGTGGAGCGGCCGCAGTACGTGCCGACCTCCAGCAGGGGCAGGCCCAGCCGGGCCGCCCGCGTCGCGGCCTCGTACAGGGCCAGGCCCTCGTCGGCGGGCATGAAGCCCTTCGCCGCCTCGAAAGCGGAGAGGACCTCGGGCTTCGGGGTGAGTGGCGTCACGGACATGCCGGTCACCCTAGGGGGCCCGCGGACCTACGTCCAAAGCCGGAGCGGGCTGCTGCGATATCCCGATGCGCCGGACGGGCGGGCGTTGGTTGGATGGCGGCCATGGTCGAATCGACGCCCGCCGTGGACCGGGCCGCCGTATCGCGCGGCAGGACCGCCCCTCCGCTGTGGGCGGTGGCGTTCGTCGCGTGCGCCGGCCAGTTCCTGATCATCCTCGACGTGTCCGTGATGAACGTCGCACTGCCGCCCGTCCGCGCCGACCTCGGGATGTCCGCCTCGGCGCTGCAGTGGGTGGTCAACGCGTACAGCATCACCTTCGCCGGGCTGCAGCTGCTCGGCGGGCGGGCGGGTGATCTGTTCGGCCGTAAACGGGTGTTCCTGTTCGGGCTCGCCGTCTTCACCCTCGCGAGCCTGGGCGGAGGGCTGGCGCAGGAGCCGTGGCAGCTGGTCGTGGCGCGGGCGGCGCAGGGGTTCGGTGCGGCCGTGCTGTCGCCCTCGACCCTCACGCTGGTGACCTCCGCCGTGCCCGAGGGGCCGGCCCGGTCGCGGGCGATCGGCACCTGGGTCGCGGTGGGCGCGGGCGGCGGCGCGTCCGGCGGGCTGATCGGCGGCGTGCTCACCGACGCGCTGTCGTGGCGGTGGGTGCTCCTCGTCAACGTGCCCATCGGGGCGCTGGTGTTCCTCGCCGGCCTCCACTGGCTGGCCGAGAGCCGCGGCGTACGGCGGCGGCTGGACGTACCGGGCGCGGCGCTGGTGACGGGCGGGCTCGCGGCGCTCGCGTACGGCATCGTGCAGACGGAGCGCGCGGGCTGGGGCGCGTGGCAGGCGCTGGCGCCGATGTCCGGCGGGCTCGGACTGCTGGCGCTCTTCGCGTACGTCGAGTCGCGGGCGGCGGCGCCGCTGGTGCCGCTGGGGCTGTTCCGCATCCGGGCGATCGCCGGGGCGAACACGGCGATGTTCGCCGTCGGAGCGGCGATGTTCGGCTCCTGGTACTTCCTCACCCTCCAGATGCAGAACGTGCTCGGCTACACGCCCGTCGAGGCCGGGCTGGCCTTCCTGCCGCTGTCGCTGGTCATCGTGGTGGCGTCGAAGCTCGGGCCGCGGCTGATGGCCGTGCTCGGGACGAGGCGCACCGCGCTCGCCGGGTGCGCGGTGTCGCTGGCGGGGTACGTCTGGCAGAGCGTCGCCCTGACGCCGGACGGCGGTTACGCCGTCCATCTGCTCGGGCCCGGACTGCTGATGATGTTCGGCGCCGGGGTGCTGACCACGCCGCTCGTCAACGCCGCCACCTCCGGCGTCCCGGCGGGCGACGCCGGGGTGGTGTCGGGGGTCTGCAACACCTCGCGCATGATGGGCGGGTCGGTGGGGCTGGCCGTGCTGGCCACCGTGGCCGCCGCGACGACCGGGGCGCACGAGACGCCGGCCGCGCTGACGGACGGGTACGCCACCGCGTTCCGTACCAGCGCGTGGATGCTGGCGGGGACGCTCGTCCTGATGTGGCTCGTCCTGCCGCGCGACCGGCGTGCCGGTGCTGCCGACTCTGTGAGCGCTGTCAGCGCCCCATGACCAGACCGTCCTTCGCGGCGCCGCGGCTGAGCGCGATCCCGGCGATACGGTCGCGGAGTTCGGCGTAACGCGCCGGGCCGTCCCCGGCGGCGGCCGCCAGACTGACCACGCGCGGGCTGCCCGCGACCTCGTGGTCCATCAGCTGCGGCAGGAACTCCGCCTTCGTCACCGGCCAGCGCTGCCCGGGGCGTGCGGGCGGGGCGAAGGTGAAGCGGGCGATGGTGCCCCAGTTGCCGCGCGGGTCGTGCTCGTTGTCGTGGTTGATCATGCGGCCGGCGATCTGGTCGCCCATGCCGTACACCACCCAGGTGCCGTTGACCTTCTCGTACGGCTGCGGGACGTGGGCGTGCGTGCCGAGGATCAGGTCGATGTCGGGGCGGCCGTTCGTCCGCGAGGCGGTGAGCTGCTTCGCCACGCGCAGCTGCATGGCGTCGGGGGCCTCCTCCCACTCGGAGCCCCAGTGCAGGCTGATCACGACCACGTCGGCGCCGTCGCGGCGGGCCTTGCGGGCGTCGGCGATGATCTGCTGCGGCCTGATGAGGTTGACCGCCCAGGGGCGGCCCTCGGGGATGGGGTAGCCGTTGGTGCCGTAGGTGTACGCGAGCTGGGCGACGGTGGCGTTCCCGGCGCGCAGCACGGCGGGCTTGCGGCCCTCGGCGGCGGTGCGGGCGGAGCCGGTGTGCTTCAGGCCCGCCTTGTCCATCGCGTCGAGGGTCCAGCGGATGCCGTCGGTGCCGGCGTCGAGGGTGTGGTTGGAGGCCGTGGAGCAGGAGTCGTAGCCGGTGGCGGCGACGCCCCGGGCGACCTGCGGCGGGGACTTGAAGGAGGGGTAGCCGGTGTAGGGGCCGTCGGGGCCGCCGTAGACCGTCTCCATATGGCAGATGGCGATGTCCGCCCGCTCGACGACGCTCTTGACGCCGGAGAGCATCTGCCCGAACTCGTAGCCGTCGCCGCCCGCGTCCGCCTGGGCCTGCTCGATGATCGAGCCGTGCGGGAGGATGTCGCCGGTGCCCAGCAGCGTGAAGCCCTTCTTGACGGGGGCGGCCGGCTTGTCGGCCCGCGTATCCGCCCGCTGGGCGGCGGCTTTCGCGGCGTCCTTCGCCGGCGGGGTCTGCGGCGCGGAGCAGGCGGTGGCCGCGGCGGCGAGAATCAGGGCGGCGCCGGTCAGGAGCAGACGGGGCTGGGATGCGGTGTGCTTGGCGTACATACCGACAATTCACAACAAGCGGAAAATATGACCAAGTGACTGGGCCGAGGGGGTCGCCCGTTCAGCGGTCGGCGCGGTGGGGGACCCCGGGGCGGCGGTCGGGAAGCGGGGACCGTCGCGCGGCCGGGGGAGCCGACGGACGGGGCGCAGGGCCGGGGTCCGGGGGCATGACGGGGCGGGGCAGGCCCGGCCCATCGGCGCGTGGGGCACCCCTCTCAGCCCGTCCGGCGTTTGAGGACTGAGGCGCGCAGCGCCGAATCGCGCCGCAGGCGCCAGCGCTACCGGACGTTTCCGGCGTGACCGGATCACCCCCTCAGCCCGTCCGGCGTTTGAGGACTGAGGCGCGCAGCGCCGAATCGCGCCGCAGGCGCCAGCGGGAGCCGGACCCTTCCGGCGTGACCGCAGCACCCCTCCAGCCCGTCCGGCGTTTGAGGACTGAGGCGCGCAGCGTCGGGTGCGGGGCCCGGGGCGGGCCCTCGCCGCAGGGTCAGAGCCACCCGTTGCGGCGGGCCGCGCGGATCGCCTCCATACGGTTGCGGGTCTGCGTCTTGCCGATCGCCGCGGACAGATAGTTCCGCACCGTCGCCTGGGACAGATGAACCCGCGCGGCGATGTCCGCCACGGTCGCACCGTCCGCCGCAGCGGACAGCACGTCCTGCTCCCGCGGTGTCAGCGGGTTCGGGCCCGCGCTGAGCGCCGCCGCGGCCAGCTCCGGGTCGATCACCCGCTCACCGGCGAGGACCCGTCGAACGGCCGCCGCCAGCTCCTCCACGGGGTTGTCCTTGACCAGGAAACCCGCCGCTCCCGCCTCCATCGCCCGGCGCAGATAGCCCGGCCGCCCGAACGTCGTAAGGATCAGCACCTGGCAGCCGGGCACCCGCCGGCGCAGCTCGGCCGCCGCGTCCAGGCCGCTCGTACCGGGCAGTTCGATGTCCAGGACGGCCACGTCCGGCCGGAGCGCCAGCGCGGTGGGCACGATCGCCGAACCGTCCGGCACCTGCGCCACGACCTCGATGTCGTCCTCAAGTCCCAGCAGCAGGGCCAGGGCGCTGCGCATCATGCCCTGGTCCTCGGCCAGCAGCAGCCTGATCTTCGCGCCCTCGCCGGGCGTCTGCGTCATCCGGCCTCCTCGTCCGCGGGCAGTTCCGCCACCAGGCGGAAGCCGTGCCGTCCCGCCGGACCGTACTCCAGCGTGCCGCCCGCCGCGGCGATCCGCTCGGCCAGACCCTTCAGGCCGTAACCGGATGTCCCCGTCCCCGTGGGGCCGTGCCCGTCATCCACCACCTCCATCCGGACGCGCTCGGCGTCGCCCCGCACCGTGATCTCGCAGCGCGTCGCGCCGCTGTGCCGTACCACGTTGGTCACCCCCTCCCGGACCACCCAGCCGAGCAGCGCCTCCGTCTGCGGCGGCAGCGGCGGCCCGGACTGACGCACCACCGGCTCGACACCGGAGGCGGTGAGCAGGGAACGCGCGCGGTCCAACTCGCCGCTGAGGCTCACCTGCCGATAGCCGGCGACGGCCTCGCGTATCTCCGTGAGCGCCTGCCGGCCCACCGCCTCGATGTCCGCGGCCTGCGCCAGCGCCGCGTCGACGTCCCTCGGCGCGAGCCGGCGCACGGCCTCCGACTTGACCACGATCACCGACAGCGTGTGCCCCAGCAGGTCGTGCAGATCACGGGAGAAGCGCAGCCTCTCCTGCTCCACGGCCGAACGGGCCAGCTCCTCCCGGGTCTCCCGCAGCCGCTCCACCACGGTGAACAGCGAGGTGACCGCAGCCGTGACCAGCCCCGAGATCAGCGGTCCGTAGGAGTACGACATCGCCGCCCCGATGGACTCCCCGTGCACCATCGCCAGCAGCACGCTGCTTATGCACAGCGCGAAGACGAACACCCGCAGCGGGCGCCCCCGCAGCATCGTCCCCCCGGCCAGCGCGACCAGCACGAACAGCAGCAGCCAGTTCCCGCCCCAGGCCCCCGCGAGGGCACACGTCAGTACCGTCAGGGCGGCGAGCAGCCGCCGGGGCTGCGGCCCGTACCAGCCGGGCGGCTCGTCCCCGCCGGGCCCCAGCGAGGAGCGGACCGTGGCCACATAGAGCCCCGCGAACGCGACCAGCCCTAGCGTGGCGAGCCACCGGGGCGTGACATCCCCGCCCACCACATCCGAACCGGGCGCGATCAGCATCAGCAGCCACGGAATCAGCGACCGCCAGGTGGGCGGGGTCATCCGGGCCAGCTGCTCGTCCAGCGGCTCCTCCCGGAGCCGGCCCAGCTCCGGGGCGGCCCACGCCCATCGCCTGCCGTTTCGAACCGTCGTCATCTCCGCCATCATCCGCTCCGGTGGATTTCGGGCGCCCAGTGGGGGCTGCGCACGGATCCGGAAGACCCCCCTAGGCCAGGGTCTTCCCGCTCCGCTGCGCCGCGTAGGCGCGCCTCGCCCAGGCCGTGAAGGCCAGGGTCCAGACGGCCACCGCCAGGAACGCGCCCGCGCTCGGGATGCTGCCGTCCGCCACCGTCCACGACAACTCGCCGTAGGCGTGCGACGGAGTCCACTGCGAGATGTCCGCCAGCCAGGAGGGGAAGTTGGACTCGGGTATCCACAGGCCGCCCACCACGGCCAGCAGGACGTTGCAGGCGAGGTTGGCGACGTTGGCGGTGTTGCCGGAGAAGCGGAAGCCGTTGCCCAGACCCAGCAGGGCGAAGGGCGCCGTGCCCAGCCAGAGGAAGGCGGCGACGGCCGCCCACTGGCCCGCGCTCAGCGACACGTCGTTGACCAGCCGGCCCGCCAGCAGCACCCCGGTGATCGCGGGCAGCACCACCAGCAGGCCCGTCACCAGCCGGCCGGCGATCGTCGAGCCTGTGCTGAGCGGTGTGATGCGGAGCTGGCGCAGCCAGCCCAGGGCCCGGTCCTCCGCGACCGTCGAGCCGTTGCTGAGGGCCGCGCCCATGCCGCCGTAGGCCGCCATGCCGATCATCAGGCCCGTCTGGACGTCTGCCTTGTCGCCGCCGTCCACTCCGACGTTGGAGAAGAGGATGTAGAGGAGGACGGGCATGCCGACGGTGAAGGCGACGTAGTGGCCCTCGCGCAGCGTGCGGCGTATCTCCAGCCGCAGATAGTCCAGCATCAGACCGTCGTCCCTTCATGGGTCAGCGTGACGAAGGCGTCCTCCAGGCTGGCGGGCGCCACTTCGAGGTTGCGGATGAGCCCCTGGCCGGCCAGGGCCAGCACCGTGGCGTCCGAGTCCGAGCTGCGGAGCAGGGCGCGGTCGCCGCGTATCTCCAGGGAGGACACGCCGGGCAGGCGGCTCAGGCTCTCGGTGGGCGCGCCCGCCAGATCGAAGGCGACGAGCGATCCGCCCACCGTGCGCTTGATGTCCTCGGCGGTGCCGTCGGCGGCCTTGCGGCCGCGGTCGATCACCACGATCCGGTCGGCGTTCTCGTCGGCCTCCTCCAGATAGTGGGTGGAGAACAGCACCGTGTTGCCGCGCTCCGCGTATGCGCGCATCGCGCGCCAGAACGCGCGGCGTGAGTCGACGTCCAGCGCCGCCGTCGGCTCGTCCAGGACGATCAGCTCAGGCTCCCCCGCCATGGCGAGCGCGAAGCGCACCCGCTGGGCCTGGCCGCCGGAGAGCCTGTCGACGCGCTCGTCGGCCAGGTCCGTCAGGCCGGCCAGCTCCAGCACCTCGGCCACGGGCAGCGGCTTCGGATAGCGGCGGCCGACGAAGGTCACGACCTCGCGCACGGTGACGCGGGTCAGCGGGCGTCCCTCCTGGAGCATCGCGCCCACGCGGCCCGCGCGGACCGCGGACGCGGGCGGCTCGCCGAACAGCTTCACCGTGCCGCCGGTGGGCTCGAGCAGGCCCAGTATGAGGCCGATGGTCGTGGACTTGCCGGCGCCGTTGCGGCCCAGCAGGGCGACGGATTCGCCGCGGTCTATCGCCAGGTCGATCCCGGCGACGGCGCGTACGGGGCCGTAGTCCTTCGCGGCTCCGGCCAGGTGTACCGCGGGTGCGGTGGTGGCTGTGTTCGTCATGTCTCCGACGCTACGGAGGGGGGCGGGGGGCGTGGCAGATGCGGATGTGGGGGGTTGGGTGGGACAAATGTCATGGGTGGCCAGTCCGCGCCTCGCACCGCCGATGCCAGTCCGGCCCGTCTCGCGCCTCAGCGGCGCCGGGGTCTGCCCGCCTCGCGCCTCAGCGGCCCCGGAACTTGCCCCGCCTCCCGTCACACCGGCGCCGAATTCCCCCCGACACACCGATCTGACGCCCCGTCAGAGGTCTTCCCATGCGCATGGCGCTGCGTTATACATGACAGCCAACGGCGGCTAGAACGTGTTCCTGTTCACGGGGCCCGGCCAGGGCCCCGGCCGCCCGTGAGCGACCCCGGTGCGCCCGACGGTGCGGACGGCCGCGCCGGGGTCTTCCAGCGCGAAGGAGAGCACCCGATGCCCATCGACGCCGCCCGGGCCACCGCCGCGGAGCCCAAGGTCAGCCGGCTTTCCTGGAACCACAAGGACGTCCAGCTCTACCACCTCGGCCTCGGCGCCGGCACCCCCGCCACCGACCCCGGGGAGCTGCGCTACACCCTGGAGAGCCGGCTGCACGTCCTGCCCAGCTTCGCCACCGTCGCCGGCGGCGGGCTCGCGGGCGACGGCGGAGGGCTCGACGTACCGGGCATCCAGGTGGACCTCGCCGCCGTACTGCACGGCGGACAGCGCATCGAGCTGCACCGCCCCATCCCGACCCGGGGCGAAGCCGCCCGCACCACCCGTATCGCCGCCGTCCACGACAAGGGCAAGGCCGCGATCCTGGTGCTGCGCTCCGAGGCTGCGGACGACGACGGACCCCTGTGGACCTCCGACTCGCAGATCTTCATCCGCGGCGAGGGCGGGTTCGGCGGCGAACGCGGCCCCTCGCAGCGCGTGCCGCAGCCGGAGCGGGAGCCGGACCGGGTCGTCGAGCGGGTGATCCGCGAGGACCAGGCGCTGCTCTACCGGCTCTCCGGCGACTGGAACCCGCTGCACGCGGACCCGGAGTTCGCGAAGCTCGCCGGCTTCGACCGGCCGATCCTGCACGGGCTGTGCTCGTACGGCATGGCGCTGAAGGCCGCCGTCGACACCGAACTCGACGGCGACGTCGCCCGGGTCCGGGCGTACGGCACACGCTTCGCCGGTGTGGTCTTCCCCGGCGAGACGCTGCGGATCCGGATGTGGCGGCTGGACGAGGGCCGGCTGCAGCTGACCGCCACGGCCGTCGAACGGGACGACGCACCGGTGCTGGCGGACACGGTGGTCGAACACAGCTGAACACGGTGGTCGAACACAGCTGAACACGGCGGTCGAAACCGGGTGACCGCACCGGCCGCGCCCCCGTACAGCGAGGGCGCGCGCCGGGACACCTGCCACACGAGGAGCCGAACCATGCGGGCAGCGATTCTGCAGGAGACCGGTCAGGACAAGCTCGAGGTGGTCGACGACCTGGAGGCGGTCGGCTTCGGCCCCGGCAAGGTGCGCGTACGGATACGCGCCACCGGCCTGTGCCACTCCGACCTCTCCGCGATGGCCGGCGTACTGCCCCAGCCCGCCCCCTTCGTGCCGGGGCACGAGGCGTCGGGCGAGGTGGCCGAGGTGGGGGAGGGGGTGACGCACGTACGCCCCGGTGACCGGGTGCTCATCTGCTGGAACCCGCCCTGCGGCGCGTGCCTGTCGTGCCGCCGCGGCCAGTCGGAGCTGTGCCTGACGGCCCTGTTCACGTCCGCGGGTGTGCCCGGCTTCCGGCGCGGGGGGATGGAGGTCTTCGGCTTCGCGGGCAACGGCACCTTCGCCGAGGAGATCGTCCTCGGCGGCGCGGCCGCCGTGAAGATCGACGACGACGTCCCGTACGACATCGCCGCCCTCATCGGCTGCGGCGTCACCACCGGCCTCGGCGCCGCCATCAACACCGCCCAGGTGGAGCCCGGTTCCTCGGTGGCCGTCATCGGCTGCGGCGGCGTCGGCATCAGCACCATCCAGGGCGCGCGGCTGTGCGGCGCCGCCCGTATCGTCGCCGTCGACCCGGTCGCCTCCCGCCGCGAGGCCGCCCTCCGCTACGGAGCGACGGAAGCCGTCGCGCCCGACGAACTGCCCGCGGCGAAGCAGCGGCTGAGCCCCGGCGGGGAGGGCTTCGACTACGTCTTCGAAGTCGTCGGCACATCGGCCACCGCCCGCACCGCCTACGACAACACCCGGCGCGGCGGAGCGGTGTGCATCGTGGGCGCGGGAGCGACGGACGATTTCCTGCAGCTCAACATGTTCGAGCTGTTCTTCGACGAGAAGCGCATCCTGCCGTCCCTCTACGGCGGGACGGACGTACTGCGCTCGTACGAGAAGTTCATCGATCTGTGGCGGTCCGGCCGGCTGGACCTGGAGAGCATGATCACCCATCGGATGCCGCTGGCGGCCGTCAACGACGCCCTCGACAGCATGCGGTCAGGAGAGGCGCTGCGCGCCTGCATCGAGTTCTGAGAGCCCCCGACCGCCACCAGACCCCCGAGGCCCAAGGAGCCGATGACCGTATGCGACCGCTGGAAGGCAAGACCGCCATCGTCACCGGAGCCGGGCGCGGCCTGGGCCGGGCCGAGGCGCTGGAACTCGGCCGGCTGGGTGCCGCCGTCGTCGTCAATGACTACGGGCAGCCCGGCCGCGACGGTTCCGGACAGGCGTCGGCGGGGCCCGCGGAGGAGGTCGCGGAGGAGATCCGGGCGACCGGCGGGCAGGCCGTCGCCCACCTCGGCGACGTCGCGGACTTCGGCGCCGCGAAGGAGCTCGTCGAGCTGGCCGTCGGGGCGTACGGCTCCCTCGACATCCTGGTGAACAACGCCGGGATCCTGCGCGACCGGATGGTCTTCTCCATGACGGAGAGCGAATGGGACTCGGTCATCCGCGTGCACCTCAAGGGCCACTTCAACACCACCCGGTTCGCCGCCGCGCACTGGCGGGAGCTGGCGAAGTCCACGGGCGCCCCCGGGTACGGCCGGATCGTCAACACCTCCTCCGAGGCGTTCCTCGCCGGCTCCGCGGGCCAGCCCAACTACGCGGCGGCCAAGGGCGGCATCGTGGGCCTGACGACGTCGACCGCCGCGGCCCTGCGCAAGTACGGCGTGACGGCGAACGCCATCTGCCCGCGGGCCCGCACCCGGATGACCGAGGACGTCTTCGCCGGCTTCCAGGAACCGGCGGACGGCAAGCTCGACGCCCTCGCCCCCGAGCACGTGGCGCCCCTGGTCGGCTATCTCGCCGGACCGGCCGCGGCGACGGTCACCGGTCAGGTCTTCGTCGTACACGGCGGCATGGTCGCCCTGCTGCGCCGGCCGCAGGTGGCGGCGAAGTTCGACACGGAGGGCGAGGCGTTCACGTACGCGGAACTGGACGGCGTACTCACGCCGTACTTCACGGAGCCCCGCGGGGACTTCGCCGCCACGGAGGTGCTGGGCCTGCGGCACGAGCGGCGGTAGCACCGGTCGCCGATGCCCGTTCGCCATCGCCGGGGTGCGGGGTCCCGCCCGGTCGCGCCGCGGGCGCTCACCCCAGCGGCGCCTCCCGCAGCGGCAGCACCGGGCGTGCGGGCTTCCTCTTCGTCAGGTCGAGCAGCCGTCTCGGGGTGTCGGGGGGCGGCGCCGGCGGGGGGGCGGGGGCGCGCCCCCGGGGGGCGGCGCCCCCGGGGCGGGC
>NZ_JBFAXR010000083.1:0-37538 GCF_040680895.1 Streptomyces sp. NPDC051940
CGGTCGAGCTGGCCGTGGAGAAGGAGCTGGGCTTCAGCGGCAAGCAGGACATCGAGCGTTACGGCATCGCCGAGTTCAACGCCAAGTGCCGCGAGGCCGTCCGGTCACGCGTCGGTGGTCCAGCGCTGCGTCAGAGCAGCTCGAGGACGGTGGCGTTGGCCATGCCGCCGCCTTCGCACATGGACTGCAGGCCGTAGCGGATGCCGTTGTCGCGCATATGGTGGACGAGGGTGGTCATCAGCCGGGCGCCGGAGCCGCCGAGCGGGTGGCCGAGGGCCATCGCGCCGCCGTTGGGGTTCATCCGTTCGTAGTCGGCGCCGGTGGCGCGCTGCCAGCCGAGGGAGACGGAGGCGAACGCCTCGTTGATCTCGAATGCGCCGATGTCGTCGATGCCGAGACCGGCCTTCCTCAGGACCTTCTCGGTGGCCGGGATGGGGCCCTTGAGCATGGTGATCGGGTCGACGCCGGTGACCACGCCGGTGTGGAAGCGGGCGATCGGGGTCCAGCCGTTGGCGGCGGCGATCTCGCTGGTGGTGATGAGCAGCGCGGCGGAGCCGTCGGAGATCTGCGAGGCGTTGCCCGCGGTGATCTTGCCGTCCTCCTTGAAGGGGGCCTTCAGGCCGGCCAGCTTCTCCAGGGAGCCGCCGGGGCGGATGCCCTCGTCGGTGTCGAAGAGCCGCGTGTTGCCGTCGGCGTCGGTGACGGTGACCGGCGCGAGCTGGCCCTTGAACCGGCCCTCGGTGGTGGCACGGTGGGCGCGCTCGTGGGAGTCCAGCGCGTGCTGGTCGAGCTCCTCACGGCTCAGCCCGAACTCGTCGGCGATCATCTCGGCGCCGATGCCCTGGTTGAACACGTAGTTGTCGTACCGCTCGCCGACCAGCGGGCCGTACGGCTTGCCGAACTCGCCGCCCGCGCGGGTGGCGCCCATGGGCACCCGGCTCATGGACTCGACACCGCCGGCGACGGCGATGTCGTACTGGCCGGCGATGACGGCCGCCGCGACCTGGTGCACGGCCTGCTGCGAGGAGCCGCACTGCCGGTCGATGGTCAGGCCCGGTACGTGCTCGGGCCAGCCGGCGCCCAGCACCGCGTAGCGGCCGACGCAGCCGGCCTGCTCGCCGACCTGGGAGACCGCGCCCCAGACCACGTCGTCGACGACGGCCGGGTCGAGGCCGGTGCGCTCGGCGAGCGCCTTCAGCACATGGGCGGACAGGTCCACGGGGTGGATGCCGGACAGGGCGCCGCCGGGCTTGCCCTTACCGACCGGGGTGCGTACGGCGTCGACGATGACTGCGTCACGCATCAGGTTTCTCCGTAAGTTGTTGGGTGGGCCGGGGGAGTGGCGGTCTACTTCGGGGCCATCCGGATGGCGCCGTCGAGGCGGATCACCTCGCCGTTGAGCATCGGGTTGGCGACGATGTGCTCCGCCAGGTGGGCGAACTCGTCCGGCTGGCCGAGCCGCGCCGGGTGCGGGACCTGGGCGCCGAGGGCGGCCAGGACGTGCTCGGGGGCCCGGCTGAGCAGCGGGGTGTGGAACAGGCCCGGGGCGATGGTCATCACGCGGATCTTCAGGCTCGCCAGGTCGCGGGCGATCGGCAGGGTCATGCCGACGATGCCGCCCTTGGACGCCGAGTAGGCGGCCTGGCCGATCTGGCCGTCGAAGGCGGCGGCGGAGGCGGTGTTGATGATCACGCCGCGCTCGTTGTCGACCTCGTCGGTCTTGGCGATCTCGGCGGCCGCCAGTCGCAGCACGTTGAAGCTG
This sequence comes from Streptomyces sp. NPDC051940, assembly GCF_040680895.1. Lineage (NCBI taxonomy): Bacteria > Bacillati > Actinomycetota > Actinomycetes > Kitasatosporales > Streptomycetaceae > Streptomyces > Streptomyces sp. NPDC051940. The sequence continues at coordinate 1,763 of NZ_JBFAXR010000083.1, forward strand.
CCGACCAGGTTGATGTTGACGATCCGGGCGAACTGCTCCAGCGGGTAGACCTCGCCCTCGCGGTTCACGATCCGCCGCGATCCGCCGATGCCGGCGCAGTTCACCGCGACGCGCAGCGGGGCCAGCTCGGCGGCGGCGGCCACCGCGGCGGCGGCGTCGGCCTCGACGGTGACGTCGCCGGCGACGAAGGTGGCGCCGATCTCCTTGGCGACGGCCTCGCCGTCCGAGGAGGCGAGGTCGAGCAGCACGACCTTGCCGCCGGCGGCGAGCAGGCGCTTGGCAGTGGCGAGGCCGAGGCCCGAGGCCCCGCCGGTGATGACGGCGGAGGAACCGCTGATCTGCATGATGGTCCTTTCCCTTCCCCGGTTCCGACGGGGTTCCGAGTCGGATTCCTGGCGGCCGGCTCCGGGTGGCCGGGACGCTCTTGGCAGGCGGTCACCGACTCCGGACATGTCCCGGCAGTACACGATTCGAACGATCGTTAAGTTACCGCCGTGTGAACCTGTCCGTCCACGGCGCGTTCCGTGAGCACAGTCACAGTTACGGATCCGGTCGATGCTGGCACCATGGCCGGTCATGATCCCCAACCCAGGGCTCGCCGCCCCGCCGGCGGAGGGTCTGTCCAGCCGCCCCGCCCGCCCCGACCTGCTGGAGTTCACCGAGGTCCTGCGGCTCGAGCCGCTCGGCGAGGGTGTCTACCAGGGTCGCACGCACGCCGGCCGCCCGCCGCGTGCCTTCGGCGGGGTGACCCTGTCCCAGGCCCTGCTGTCCGCGGGCCGCACCGTCGACCCCGACCGCGGCGTGCACTCCCTGCACGCGTACTTCCTGCGCTCACCCGACCCCGAGGGGCCGGCCGTGGAGTACGCGGTGGACAAGCTGCGCGACGGGTCCTCGTACGCAGCACGCCAGGTCACCGCCCGGCAGGGCGACCGGACGGTGCTCAGCCTCTCCGCCTCCTTCAAGCTCCCCGAGCGCGGCCACGACCGGCAGGCCGAACCGCCTTCCGCGCCGGACCCCGAGGACCTGCCCGACGTGTACCAGGCGCTGGCCGTGGAGCGGCCCGAGGCCTATGCGAGGATGACCATCCCGCGGGTACTGGATCTGCGGGCCGTCCCGCCGGACGGGCCGGAGCTCGACGCCAGAGGCGATCTGAGGTCCCGGCAGCGCGCCTGGTTCAGGTCGGCGCAGCCGATGCCGGACGACCCCCGGCTGCACGCGGCGGTGCTCGCGTACTTCTCCGACCTGACGATCTCGCCCACCGCCGCGCTGCCCTGGGAGCCGGGGGTGGGGCAGCGCCCCCGCGGGACGGGGGTGGTGCTGGCCTCGCTGGACCACGCGATGTGGTTCCACCGCCCGGTCCGCGCCGACGACTGGCTGCTGTACAGCCAGCAGACGACGACCCTGTCCGACGGGCGCGCCCTCGGCCGCGGAGAGCTGTGGACCCGCGACGGTCGGCTCGTCGCCACGGTCGTCCAGGAGGCCCTGCTGCGCCACCGCGCTTCGGAGGGCTGACGGCCGGCTCCTGCTGCCCCGGGGCCGGCCGTCAGGCCTTCCGTCACACCGAACCACTGCGAGGAGACCACCATGGAGCGGACCGTCTGGGGGGCCGGCACCGGCCTGCAGCGACTGCTGGAACTGGCCGAGGACATGCGGGAGACGTCGTTCGTCCCGTACGGCCCGCTGGGGATGTCCATCGCCCACGTCGAGAAGGGCCGGACCGAACTCGCCTGGACGCCGCCCGAGACGCTGCTCAACCGCGGCGGGGTCGTCCACGGTGGCTTCATCGCCACCGCGCTCGACGAGGTGGCGGGCGTCGCGGCGATCAGCCTCAGCGAGCCGGCGACGCCCTTTCTGACGATGAGCCTGAACGTGGACTACCTCCGTCCACTGCACTCCGGCCAGAGCTACACGGTGGTCGGCGCGGTGCAGCAGAGTGGCCGGATCAGGGCGCTGGTCCACTCCACGATCAGCGACGACGTCGGCCGGCTGTGCGCCCAGGCGACCGTCTCGCTGACCCCGAACCGGACGCTGCTGCGGGCCGCCGAGGCCGAGGCGTAGGACGCGCGCTGCCGCCCGCGCTCACCCGCCCGCGTCCAAGCTGCCCGCACTCACGCGCCCCTGCCGTCCTCGGGCCGTGGTGTGGGGCACATCCGCTGGACAAGCAGGACGCGTCCTCGTAACTTAACGAATGTTCAATCAGGTCTTTACTGGCTCCGAGTCCTGGAGGGTCCCGTGTCCGACGCGGTCCTGACCGAGTACGCCGACGGCGTCGCCGTGATCACCATCAACCGGCCCGAGGCGCGCAACGCGCTGAACGCCGAGGTCGCGCAGGGCGTGGCCGCGGCGCTCGACGAGCTGGAGTCCCGGGACGACCTGGTCGTCGGCATCATCACCGGTGCGGGCGGCAGCTTCTGCGCGGGTATGGACCTCAAGGCGTTCCTGAAGGGCGAAAGCCCCTCCCTGCCGGGCCGCGGCCTGGTCGGCCTGACCCAGGCCCCGCCGAGCAAGCCGATGATCGCCGCGGTCGAGGGCTACGCCCTGGCCGGCGGCTGCGAGATCGCCCTCGCCTGCGACCTCGTCGTCGCCGCCGACACCGCGCGCTTCGGTATCCCGGAGGTCAAGCGCGGCCTGGTCGCCGCCGCCGGCGGCCTGCTCCGCCTGCCCAAGCGGATCCCGTACCAGATCGCCATGGAGATCGCCCTCACCGGCGAGTTCCTGAACGCCGACCGCGCCCACGCCCTCGGCCTGGTCAACCGTCTGACCGAGACGGGCGGCGCCCTCGCCGGCGCCCGTGAGCTGGCCGCCGCCATCGCCGCCAACGGCCCGCTGGCCGTGCGCGCCACCAAGCAGATCGTCGCCCAGGCCGACACCTGGCCCGCGGACGAGGTGTGGACCCGCCAGCGCGCCATCGTCGACCCGGTCTTCACCTCCGACGACGCCAAGGAAGGCGCCCGCGCCTTCGCCGAGAAGCGCGCCCCCCGTTGGACCGCGAAGTGACCGACGCCCCCCGCACCGCGGGCCCGCTCGCCGGAGTCCGCGTCCTGGAGCTCGGCGGCATCGGCCCCGGCCCGTTCTGCGGCATGCTCCTCGGCGACCTCGGCGCCGAGGTCATCCGCGTCGACCGGCCCGCCGAGGCCGGGCGCGGCTCCGCCCACCCCGTCCTGCACCGCAACCGCCGTACCATCACCGTCGACCTCAAGCACCCCGACGGCGCCGCCGCGTTGCTGCGCCTCGCGGAGAGCTGCGACATCGTCGTCGAGGGCTTCCGCCCCGGCGTCGTCGAGCGCCTCGGTCTCGGCCCGGAGGAGTTCCTGGCCCGCAACCCGGCGCTGGTGTACGGCCGGATGACCGGCTGGGGCCAGGACGGCCCGTTCGCGCAGGAACCCGGCCACGACATCAACTACATCGGCCTGACCGGCGCCCTGCACGCCATCGCCCCCTACGGCGGCGGCGACCCCGTGCCACCGGTCAACCTCGTCGGCGACTTCGGCGGCGGCGGCATGCTGCTCGCCCTCGGCCTGGTCAGCGCCGTCCTGCACGCCCGCGCCACCGGCCGCGGCCAGGTCGTCGACGCCGCGATGACCGATGGCACCGCCCTGCTGCTGGCCATGACGTACGGCTTCCTCGCGACCGGCCGCTGGCAGGACCGCCCCGCCAGCAACATGCTCGACGGCGGCGCCCCCTTCTACACCGTCTACCGCTGCGCGGACGACCGCCACATGGCCGTCGGCTCCATCGAGCCGCAGTTCTACGCCGCGCTGCTGCGGGTGCTCGGCCTGACCGACGACCCCGACTTCGCCGCCCAGCACGACCAGGGCAAGTGGCCCGCCATGCGCGAACGCCTCGCCGCGGTCTTCGCCGGCCGCGGTCGCGACGCGTGGGCGGAGGCGTTCGACGGCCAGGGTGCCTGCGTCTCCCCGGTGCTCTCCCTCACCGAAGCACCCGACCACCCGCACAACGCCGCCCGCGACACGTACCGCCGTACGCCGCAGGGCGCCGTCGAGCCTGCGCCGGCCCCGCGGTTCAGCGCCACGCCCACGGCCGAGCCGGCGCCCGCCGCGCGGACCGGCGCCGACACCCGCCGGATACTCGCCGGCGCCGGCCTCACGGACGAGGAGCTCGACACCCTCACCGACAAGGGCGTCGTGGCCTGATCCCCGGCCCACGCGGCCGCCCGGGGAGGCCGTCGGCGGCCCGCCTCCCGGCACCGGGCCGACCCGAGAACCCCGCCCGGTGCGTGGCCCACCCGAAGCCGCGCACCGGGCGGCACCAGGCGGCGCACCGTTGCCGTCCGACTGCTCCCGTCGGCCGCGCCCCTCGTCGTGCGCCGCATTGTTCGTACGCCCCTCCTGCCGGTGCCATGACGCGCCGCCCCGACACCCGGAAGGCGATCTTGATGTATCCCCCCGCCCATCGAGACGGACCGGACAGCCCAGCACGCAGGTCGCGGCCGGCGACCACGGCCGAACTGCACCTCCAGCGCTGCCGCTGGTGCGGCAACGCGGTCGTCGGCAGCTGCCTGCTCTGCCCCAGCTGCGGTTCGACCGACCTGCTCCAGGAGCTGAGCGGCGGACTCGGCACCATACGCCGCCACGTGCCCGTGCCCCGCAGGGGAACGCAACCGCGACTGCTCGCCGTCGTGGAGCTCCGGGAGGGAGCCCGGCTCAAGAGCCGGGTGGACGGCGTACTGCCCGAGATGGCGCCGGTCGGCACCCAGGTGCGCTTCGTCGGCTACGACCGGACCGGGCAGCTGGTCCCGGTGTTCCGGGTCAACTTCTCCGCCGGCCCGCGGACGTGGCCGCTCCCGGTGCGCGGCGACAGCCGGGTCCAGGACCCGGCCGCCGCCGGCCGGTGGGGGTGGCCGACCCGGCCCCTCGGGCTCGCGGAGGACGGAAGCCGGGGCCCCGCCCACGCGGCTCCGGGTTCTCAGGCCGAGGCGTAGAGTTCCTCGATCTCGGCGGCGTACTTGGCGGTGATCACGCGGCGCTTGAGCTTCATGGTGGGGGTCAACTCGTCGGAGTCCGGCAGCCATGCGGCGGCGAGGATCCGCACCCGCTTGACCTGCTCGGTGCGTGACACCGCGGCCATCACCTCGGCCACCTCGGCCTCCACCTGCGCGGTGAGTTCCGGGTGGACGGCGAGTTCGGAGACCGTGGCCTGCGGGCAGCCGTGCGCGGCGGCCCAGACGGCGGCGGCCTCGGGGTCCAGGAGCAGCAGCGCGGCCGGGTACTTGCGGTCGTCGCCGACCACACAGGCCTGGTCGACCAGCGGGATCCGCTTGAGGAGGGACTCCAGGTTGGCGGGGCTGATGTTCTTGCCGCCCGAGGTGATGATCAGCTCCTTCTTGCGGTCGACGATGACCAGCTGGCCCGCCTCGTCGAAGCGGCCGACATCGCCGGTGTGCAGCCACCCGTCGGCGTCGACGGTCTCGGCGGTCTTCGCCGGGTCGTCGAGATAGCCCTCGAAGACGATGTCGCCCCGCACCAGCACCTCGCCGTCCTCGGCGACCACCACCTCGATGCCCGGGATGGGCGAGCCGACGGTGCCGGGCCGGGGGCTGACGGCGGGCCAGGTGACCACGCTGCACAGCTCGGACATCCCGTACGCCTCGCCGAGCCGGACCCCGATCCCGTTGAACCACTTGATCAGTTCCGGCCGGCAGGCCGCGGCACCCGCGTACGCCGTCTTGATCCGGTCCAGGCCCAGCATCTCCCGCAACTGCCGCAGGCCGCCCTCCTGGAGCCGCTGCCACAGCTCCTCCTGCTCGGCGGTGGCCGTCCCCTCGTACCGGGCACAGGCGATCGGGAACCCCGCGGCCACCGCCTGCTCGACCTGGGCGAGCCGTCCGGAGGCGGCCAGCGCGGCGGTGACGCCGGCGTGCAGCTTCTCCCAGATCCGCGGGACACCGGTGAAGACAGTGGGCCGGACCTCCCGCAGATACTCGCCGAGCAGCAGGGGGTCGGGGCAGAGCGCCGCCCGCAGCCAGCGTCCGACAAGGCCGTAGTGCGAGCAGAACCGCTCGGCGATGTGCGCCTGCGGCAGATACGAGATCATCTGCTCGCCGGCCTCGCAGATGTGATTGGTGTTCCGCACCAGGCGGTTCGCCGCCATCACGTTGCGGTGGCTGAGCACCACACCCTTGGGGTCCCCGGTCGTGCCCGAGGTGTAGATCACCGTCGCCGGCTGCTCCGGTACGACCTTCTCCGCGGCGGCGGCCAGGTCCAGCGGCTCGTGCGCGACGAGCCGCGGGTACGCCTGCTCCAGGACGCGCACCGAGCGCAGTTCGGGCAGCCGGTCGGCGACGGCCGAGAACCGCTCGGCGAAGCGCTCCTCGACCACGGCCAGCACGGCACCGGAGTGGCCCGCCAGGTAGTGGATCTGTTCCGCGGACGAGGAGTTGTAGACGGAGAACGGTGTCGCTCCGAGGAACAGGGCCGCGTAGTCGAGTACGTGGAACTCGCGTCGTATCCCCATCATCAGCGCGACCCGGTCGCCGGAACGGACGCCGAGGGCGGCGAGTCCCGAGGCGGCGCGGGCGACCTGGTCGGCGAACTCCGCGAAGGTCCAGCGCGCCCAGCTGCCGTCCGGCTCGCGCCAGCTCAGCACCTCCTCGTCGGCCCGCTCCCGGCGGGTGATCAGGAAGGCGTCGCACAGGGTCGCGGCGGCGTCCAGCGGGGCGTACGTCGCATAGGGCATGGCGGGGCTCCGTCTCGGTGCAGATCATCCGGTGGCCGTTGCCGGGGCGGCGGTCCGGCCGCGTCGTCGGCCATGCCAGCAGACGGACGCGGCCGGCGGCCAGAGCTCCGGCCTGATCCGCTGCAAGGGCCCAAGCGGGTGTCTTCGTGCTGGGCGCGGGCACCCGACCGTGCCGTGCTGGGCGGGGCCCGGTCAGGTGCCCGGCGGGCCGCACCTGCGGACGGTCACGGGGTGCCGGGCCGGGACTCGGTGCCCGCGAACCGGTGTGCGTCGAGCGCCAGCGCCAGCTCCACCACGTCCAGCGGGCGGGACAGCCGGCGGCGGGTGAGCTGCTCCAGCCTCCGCAGCCGGTTCAGCACGGTGTTGCGGTGGCAGTCCAGGCGGACGCCCGCGGACTGCGACGAGCCGTCGCAGTCCAGCCAGGCCGCGAGCGTGTCCAGCAGCACGTCGCGCTCGGGCTCCCCGAGCGCCAGTACCGGGCCGAGCGTCGCCGCCAGCAGCGCGCCGCCGAGCTCCGGGCTGGCGGCGACCAGGCCTGCGGTCATCCGGTCGTCCCAGAGCGCGACCCCGCTCGCGCCCGTGCAGGTGGCCAGGGCGGCCTCGGCGAGCCGGGCGGCCCGGTGCAGCTCGGCCAGTCCGCCGACCACCGGGCCGACGCCCGCCCGTAGCCGCGGTACCTCGGCCAACGCCGCGGTGACCAAGCCGAGCGGTACCCGGCCCAGCAGGACGACCAACGTCTCACCGTCGGCCCGCGGTGCCCGCAGCAGCCGGCTGCCGAGGCCGTCCCTGAGCAGGCCCGCGGCGTCGAACGAGTGGGGGACGCTGCGGCCGTGGGTGACGACGACCGCGAAGCGCCCGGTTCGCGGCACCCCCAGCACGGCGGCCGCACCACCGATCTCCAGGCTGTCGGCGGTTCCCCCGAGCAGTGACACCAGCAGCGTCCGGGCCCGTGCGACGGGCTCGACGGCCTGGTCGCCGAGCGTGTCGCGGTAGGCCTCGGTGAGCAGCCCGGCGTTGCGGTCCCGGATGCCCCACATCCGGTGCGAGGCCTGGGCCATGAGGTGGATGCGGTCCGGCCGGTACGCCGCGACCTGGTCCACCAGCTGCTGCCACAGCACGGTCCAGCCGGTCGCGAAGGCGTGCAGCAGCGCGTCCAGCGGGACGCCCTGGAGGGCCCGCCGACGGCCGATCTCCCGTACGGGGCCGTCGACCTGGGCGGTGGCGGGATCGGCGAGTTCGTCCAGGCCCACGCTGAGCACCGCGCCGACCAGCTCCCGCAGGGCGCCCGTGGGCTGGGGCCCGCCGGCCGGGTCCGGCTGGTCGGGCACGAGCCGGCCGGTGATTTGTGCGGCGAGCCCGTCGAGGTCCCGGCGCAGCAGCAGCGCCGCCCCGCGCAGCAGGGCGTCCGCCTCGGTCTGGGCGGTGGCGCCGACGCCCAGGACCGTGTCGTCCACCGGCTCAGTCCTCACCCTCGCGGGCCGAGCCGTACCGGTGGGCGTCGAGTGCGACCGAGAGCTCCACCAGGTCGCGCGGACGCTGTACGGACCGGCCGGTGAGCTGCTCGAGCCGGCGCAGCCGCTTGAGCACCGTGTTGCGGTGGCAGTACAGCTGTGCGGCGACCTCGTCGGCGGAACCGTCGGAGCTCAGCCACGCCGCCAGCGCCTCCAGCAGCAGTGCGCGGTCGACGGGGCCGACGCGCAGCAGCCCGGCCAGCACCTCGTCGGCCACCTCGGCGGCCAGGTCCGGACGGCGTACCACCAGGCACGCCGGGAAGCGGTGCTCCAGCAGCGCCACCTCGCGGTCCCGGGTGCAGGTGCGCAGGGCGGTCTCGGCGAGACGCCGGGCCCCGTGCAGTCCGGCCGTTCCCTGAACCGCCGGGCTCACCCCGACCCGGGTTCCGCGTGGCAGCGCCAGCGTTCCGGCGAAGTCGGCCGGGGAGAGGCCGCCGAGCTCGGCCACCAGGAACTCCCCGGTCGTGCGGGGTACGCGCAGCACGCGCGGGCCGGCCGTCCCAGCGTCCCGGACCGGTACGGGCCAGTGGCTGCCGGCTCTCGTCGCCACGACGGCGACCACGAACCGGCCGTCCTCGGGCAGGCCCAGCGAAAGCGCTGCCTCGGACGTGTCGGCGGGGTCCACGCCCTCCAGCAGCTGCCACAGCAGCGCCCGGGTCCGCTGCTCCTTGTCGACGGTTGCCTCACCCGCGATCTGCCGGTGGGTGTCCGCCATCAGCCGGCTGTCCCGGTCGAACAGGTCCCAGACCGTGGCGGCCGACCGTACCAGCAGCTGGGTGCCCTCCGGTCCCCAGTCCTCGGCGGTGTGCACCAGGGACTGCCAGAACAGGTCACTGCCCGCGCGGTAGCCGCCCAGCAGGTTCTCGAGCGGGACGCGCTGCTCGGCCCGGTGCCGGCCGAGCCAGGACATGTACGCGGCGGACTGGCTGCCGGGTGCGGGGTCGAGGTCGGCCAGGCTTTCGAAGCCCGCGCTGAGTCCGTCCCGAACCACCTGCGCGGTGTCGGGCGGGGCCGACGCCGGATCGCGATAGAAGGGATCCGTCTCCATGATCCTCGCGACGATCAGTTCCGTCAGCGGGGCCAGTCGCGTACGGGCCAGCCGGGCCGCCCGGCCGAGCAGCTCGGACGCGTCGGCACCGGCGTTCCACGGCGCACCGGTCGGACAGAGCGCCGGCCCCGGAGGCGGCAGAGTCAACTCGGCGTTCCGCATCGTGCCCCTCCCTCCTTATGGAACGATCGTACAGTCAGCTTCCCAGGGTCCGTTTGTACCCGAAACCCGCCCACAGGTAAAAGGGTCCGACGCGGATCGTCACCCGGGTGGGACGGTCCGCGTCGTGCGGACCCGCCGGGACAGCTCCCGGACAGCCCCCGGAGAGCCACCGCCCGGCTCAGGGGTGCCGGTAGCGCTCCATGAGCGGGCCCTTGGCCAGCTTGCCGGTGGGCGTCCGCGGCAGTTCGTCGACGAAGTCGACGCTGCGCGGTGCCTTGTACGTCGCGATGCGGGCCCGGACGTAGTCGATCAGCTCGCGCTCCAGCTCCGGGCCGGGCCGGGCAGCCGCGGCCGGCTGGACGACCGCCTTGACCTCCTCGCCCATCTCCGGGTGCGGAACGCCGATGACGGCGATGTCGGCGACGGCCGGATGCAGGGCGAGCAGGTTCTCGGTCTCCTGGGGGTAGATGTTGACCCCACCCGAGATGATCATGAAAGACCTGCGGTCGGTGAGGTAGAGGTAGCCGTCGTCGTCGACGTACCCGACGTCCCCGGTGGTGGACCAGGCCGGGTGGTCCGGATGCTGCGCCTCCCGGGTCTTCTCCGGGTCGCCGTGGTACTCGAACGGCATCGCGTCGCGTTCGAAGTAGATCGTGCCGACCCGGCCGGCCGGCACCTCCCGGCCCTCCTCGTCGCAGACCCGGGGCACGCCCACCACCGCGCGCCCCACCGAGCCCGGCCGCTCCAGCCACTGCGGGGTGTCGATGAACGTCATCCCGCAGCCCTCGGTGGAGGCGTAGTACTCGTACACGACCGGCCCCCACCAGTCGATCACCGCGCGCTTGACCTCCACCGGGCACGGGGCGGCGGCATGCACGGCGACCCGCAGGCTCGACAGGTCGTAGCGGGTGCGTACCTCCGCCGGCAGCCGGAGCATCCGGATGAACATGGTCGGCACCCACTGGCCGTGCGTCACCCGGTGGCGCTCGACCGCCGCGAGCGCCGCCTCGGCGTCGAACCGCTCCATGACCACCACGGTGCCGCCGAGCGCGTGCACTGCCGCGCCCCAGCGCAGCGGGGCGGCGTGGTAGAGCGGCGCCGTGGACAGGTAGACGGTGTCCTCTCCGACGCCGTACATCCTCCGCAGCACGGTGGTCAGCTGGACCTCCGCCTCGTCGACCTGGTGGTCGGGCAGCGCGGGACGGATCCCCTTGGGGCGGCCGGTGGTCCCGGAGGAGTACAGCATGTCCGCGCCGCGGGGCTGGTCGGCGAGCGGTTCGGCGGAGACCTCGGCGAGCGCTGCGTCGTAGTTGCGGTAGCCGTCGACGGGGCCGCCGTAGGAGAGGTGCAGCCGTACCGAGGGGGTCTGCTCGCGCACCTGTCGCGCGAGGCCGCCGAGAGCGGCCGAGGCCACCAGGGCGCGGGCGCCCGAGTTGTCGACGATGTAGGCGGCCTCCGCCGCGGTGAGGTGGGAGTTCACCGCGGTCAGGTACAGGCCCGAGCGGGCCGCCGCCCAGTAGACCTCGTAGGCGCGCACCGAGTTGTCGGTGAGCAGCGCCACCACGTCGCCCGGACGCAGGCCCTCGTCGTGGAACACCCTGGCCAGCCGGGCGGACCGCTCGTCGAGCTGGGCGTAGGTCAACCGGTCGTCCGATCCGGCCATGGTCACGGCGATGCGGTCGGGATGGCTCCGGGCGTAGGTACCGGGGTACATGCTGGTTCCTCCTGAGGTGTCCGTCGCACGGGGCGGTCCTGGTCCCGGGTCGGGCGAAAGGACCCCTGCCACCTCCAGCACTCACCCGGTGGCGTACGCGGCTCCGGCTCCGGCCCGGGGGCGCGGCCTGAGCGGACGATCGGACGGCGCTTCTCCGAAACCCCGATTTAACGATCGTTTAATACAGCACGCTAGGGAGGTGGCGCTGAGGCTGTCAATGGCTCCGGGGAGGGGAGGGGCGTGGGCGGGGTCACATCTGGACAGTGCCCCATCGATGAACTAACTTAACGATCGTTCAACACAGTCCGGGCGACGACTTGCGCCCATGCACCCGCGGAGAGGGGTTGCCGTGCGCCGTACGGTGTACAACCAGGACCACGAGACGTTCCGTCAGATGCTGCGGGACTTCATCGCCAAGGAGGTCGTCCCGGTCCAGCACGAGTGGGAGGCCGACGGCCACCCGCCCCGGGACTTCTACCGCAAGCTCGGCGAGCTGGGCGTGCTGGGCATCGAGGTGCCGGCCGAGTACGGCGGCGCCGGCGAGACCAGCTTCAAGTACCACGCGGTGGTGATGGAGGAGGTGGCCAGGGCCGGAGCGTCCTTCGGCAGCTACTCCGTGCACGCCAACCTCATCCTGCCGTACCTCATGGAGTACGGCAGCGACGAGCAGAAGAAGCGCTGGCTGCCCGGCTTCGCCTCCGGCGACATGATGACCGCCATCGCGATGACCGAACCCGGCACCGGCTCCGACCTGGCGGGCATGACGACGACCGCCAGGCTGTCCGAGGACGGCACCCACTACGTCCTCAACGGGGCCAAGACCTTCATCACCGGCGGCGCCCAGGCCGAGCTGATCCTCGTCGTGGCCCGCACCTCGCCGGCCACCCCCGAGGACCGCCGCGGCGGCCTGTCCATCCTGTGCGTGGAGTCCGCGTCCGAGGGCTTCGCCGTCGGCCGCAAGCTGCAGAAGATCGGCCTGAAGACCTCCGACACCGCCGAGCTGTCCTTCGCCGACGTCAAGGTGCCGGTGGAGAACCTGCTGGGCGAGGAGGGGAAGGGTTTCTCCTACCTCTCCCACAACCTCCCGCAGGAGCGCCTGACCATCGCGATCGGCACCACGGCCGCCGCGGCGGCGGCGGTGCGCTTCGCCACCGAGTACGTCAAGGACCGTACGGTCTTCGGCAAGCCGGTGGCGTCCTTCCAGAACACCAAGTTCGTGCTGGCCGAGTGCGCCGCCGAGCTGGAGGCCGCGCAGGCGTTCACCGATCGGGCGCTGGAGCTGCATGACGCCGGGGAGCTGACGGTCGCCGACGCGGCGAAGGCCAAGCTGTTCTGCACCGAGGTCGCCGGCCGGATCATCGACAAGTGCCTGCAGCTGCACGGCGGCTACGGCTACATCCTCGAGTACCCCATCGCGCGCCTCTACGCGGACACCCGTGTCTCGCGCATCTACGGCGGCACGTCCGAGGTCATGAAGACCATCATCGCCAAGGACCTCGGCCTGTAGCCCCACCCGCACACAGCGCCGATGACCCGGAACCGCCCGCGAGGGCTGGTCCGGGCCATCGGCGTCCGCACGGAGAACGGGAGAGCCTGTGAGAATAGGTATGCCCCTGGGCTACGCCGGCGGTTTCAAGGAGACCGTTCGGCGGCTCGGTGACTTCGAGAAGGCGGGACTGGACATCGTGTTCGTCCCCGAGGCGTACTCCTTCGACGCGGTGAGCCAGCTCGGCTACATCGCCGCGAGGACCGAGCGGCTGGAGATCGCCTCGGGGATCCTGCAGCTGTACACCCGCACCCCCAGCCTCACCGCGATGACCGCGGCCGGCCTCGACCACGTCTCCGACGGCCGCTTCACCCTGGGTCTCGGCGCGTCGGGTCCGCAGGTGATCGAGGGCTTCCACGGGGTGGAGTACGACGCGCCGCTGGGCCGCACCCGGGAGCTGGTGGAGATCTGCCGCACGGTCTGGCGCCGCGAGCCGGTGGAGTACGAGGGCCGCCACTACCGCATCCCGCTGCCTGCCGGCCAGGGCACCGGCCTCGGCAAGCCCCTCAAGCTGATCAACGACCCCGTGCGCGAGCGGATCCCGGTGATGCTGGCCGCGATCGGGCCGAAGAACGTCGCGCTGGCCGCCGAGATCGCCGAGGGCTGGCTGCCGTTCTTCTTCCACCCCGAGAAGTCCGGCGAGGTCTGGGGCCCGTCGCTCGCCGAGGGCGCGGCGCGGCGCGATCCGGCGCTCGGCCCGCTCGACATCGTCGCGGGCATGCCGCTGGCGATCGGCGAGGACGTCGAGGACCTGCTCCTCCTGGCCCGCCCGAAAGTCGCGCTCTACATCGGCGGCATGGGCGCCCGGGGCCGGAACTTCTACAACAGCCTGTGCCGTCGGTACGGGTTCGAGGAAGCCGCCGAGGAGGTCCAGGACCTGTACCTCGCGGGGAGGAAGGCCGAGGCCGAGGCGGCCGTCCCGGTCGAGTTGCTGCGCGCCACCTCGCTGGTCGGTCCCGAGCCGTACGTCCGCGAGCGGTTGGCCGCCTACCGCGCGGCGGGGGTCACGACGCTCAACGCCACCCCCGTACACCCCGACCCCGATCGCCGCGTCGCCGACATCGCGCGACTGCGACTGCTGACCGCCTGACAACCCACGGAGCACGCATGACCAGTCCCGTCCCGAGTGAGCGGGTGAGCTGCACCGTCGTGGACGGCGTGGCGGACGTCCGGCTCAACCGCCCCGACAAGCTCAATGCCCTCGACAAGGACATGTTCACCGCTCTGGTGGACACCGGGCTGCGACTGGGGGAGGACCCCGCGGTACGCGCGGTCGTCCTGTCCGGCGCGGGCCGCGCTTTCTGCGCCGGGCTCGACCTCGGATCGTTCCGGTCCATGGCGGGGGGCGAACTGAGGCCGGGTACAGGCACCTCGCCCGCGCCCGGCGGCATCGGTCCGGCGCGGGCCCTGGGGCAGCAGGCGGCGTACGTCTGGACCCGGCTGCCGGTCCCGGTCATCGCCGCCGTCCACGGGGTGGCCTTCGGCGGCGGGCTCCAGGTGGCGCTCGGCGCGGACATCCGACTGGTGGCGCCCGACGCCCGGTTGTCGGTGATGGAGGTGCGCTGGGGGCTGGTCCCGGACATGACCGGCACCCAGCTGCTGCCTGAGCTGGTCGGACGTGACGTGGCCAAGGAGCTCACCTTCACCGGGCGGATCGTCAGCGGTGCCGAGGCCGCCGCCCTCGGACTCGCGACGCGGGCCGAGGATGAGCCGCACGCGGCGGCCCTCGCACTCGCCGCCGAGATCGCAGCGCAGAGTCCTGACGCGGTACGGCACGCCAAGCGGCTGCTCGACCTGGCCGGCCGGGTGGGCCTGGACGAGGGATTCGCGGCGGAGCAGCACGCGATCCACGAGCTGATCGGGTCACCCGGCCAGGTCGAGGCGGTACGGGCCAACCTCGCCGGGATGCCGCGCCGCACGGGCTGAGCCGCGCCGCACGGGCTGAGCGGCGCCGCACACCGCGGGGCCGGTGCCGAAGACGCCGCGAGAGGGGCGGCCGGGACACGAACGCACGACGTTCGGGTCCCGGCCGCCCCTTCGGCGTTCCCGGTTCGCGCCCTGCTGGGGGCGGAACCGTCCGTCGCGCGGACTGTACATACTCCCAGTCGCGCGCCTGCCGGCTGTGCACCGTCACACGATCGGTTCCCCGCAGGTCACGGCTGTGGTACTTCCCTCGACCGGCGCCGCGCGGGCGGAGATGCTGCTGCCGTCCCACCGAGATCAGCCGGCCGCAGTCCCGGCCGGCCCGATGACTGGGCCCCTCGCCGCCCCGCCCGATTCGCTCGCGGTGCGCTCCGCCGGTACGACAACGGCCTTCCCATCCAAGGAGTACGTCCCATGAGTCCGCCATCGCCGCGAACCCCCGTGGAACTCGTCCTCGACGGACTCTCCGTCGGCTACGGCCGTTCCGTGCACGTCCTGCGGGACGTCAGTCTGCGCGTCCCGGCCGGCGGGATCGTGGCCCTGCTCGGTGTCAACGGCGCCGGGAAGTCCACCCTCCTGCGCACCGTCTCCGGCACCCTCGCCCTGCACGGCGGCCAGGTCGAGGCGGGAACCGTCCGCTACGGCGACCGCGACCTGACCGACGCCGGATCGGCCGGTGCCGTCGCCGCGGGCGTCGTGCAGGTCCCCGAGGGGCGCCGCGTGTTCGGGCCGCTGTCCGTCGAGGACAACCTGCGCTGCGGACGGCTGGGCGTCCGCGGGGGCCGCAAGAGCCTGCAGACGGCGCTGGACGAGGTGTTCAGCCTCTTCCCCGTACTGGCTGAGCGCCGCAACCGCCCCGCCGGACTGCTCTCCGGCGGCGAGCAGCAGATGCTCGCGATGGGCCGGGCCCTGATGGCGCGCCCCTCGCTGCTGCTGCTGGACGAGCCGTCGCTCGGCCTCGCCCCGCAGACCACGGAGAAGATCGCCGAGCTGATCTCCGAGATCCACCGCCAGGGCACGGGCGTCCTGCTCGTCGAGCAGAACGCGGCACTGGCCCTCGAACTCGCCGACCACGCCTACGTGCTGGACGTCGGCCGGGTCCGGCTGGACGGACCGGCGGCGGAGCTGGCCGCCTCCGAGGAGGTACGCCGCCTCTATCTGGGCGAGGAGCCCGCAGACACCCCGGAGTCGGGCGAGGCCACCGGCGGCGCGGACGCGTCCGGTGCCGACGAGGCCGCCGGGACACCGACGTTGAGCAGGTGGGAGCGATGACCGCGAAGAACACGGCCGAACCGGAGGCCGCCGAGGACCGCGCCGAGAGCGGGCAGCCGGCCCGGGCCGAGGGGGACTCCACCGACCGGCAGCCCGCCACCGGGTCCGGCCACGAGGTGCCGGAGCTGGTCATGGAGGGCGTCACCGTACGCTTCGCCGGCCTGACCGCGCTGGACGACGTCAGCCTCACCGTGGCGCCCGGCAGCATCCACGCCCTCATCGGCCCCAACGGCGCGGGGAAGTCCACCTGCTTCAACGTACTCTCGGGCGTCTACCAGACCGCGGCCGGCTCCGTCCGCTACGGCGGCACCGAGCTGACCACCCTGGACCCGCACCGCATCGCCGCCCTCGGCATCGCCCGTACCTTCCAGAACATCGTCCTCACCCGGGGCACGGTCGCGGACAACCTGATGCTGGGCCGCCACACCCTGACCAAGGCCGGATTCGCCGCGACGGCGCTACGCCTGCCGCACACCGTGCGCGAGCAGCGTCTGCACCGCGCCCGGGTCAGGGAGATCGCCGAGTTCACCGGTCTCGGCGCCCTTGTCGACACCCCCGTGGCGAGCCTGCCGTACGGCCACCGCAAGCGGGTGGAGCTGGCCCGCGCGCTGTGCATGGAGCCGCGGCTGCTGCTGCTGGACGAGCCGGTCGCCGGCATGAACAGCACGGAGCGGCGCGGGATGGCCCGCACCATCACCGCCGTCCGCGAGGCCCTCGGGATCTCCATCCTCATCGTCGAGCACGACATGGGGATGATCATGCGGCTGGCCGACGAGGTCACGGTGCTCGACTTCGGCCGCCGGATCGGCGGCGGCACCCCCGGCGAGGTCCAGCAGGACCCCGCGGTCGTCCGCGCCTACCTCGGAACCAAGGAGGACGCGTGAGCAACGCGCTGCAGATCCTGATCAACGGACTGGCCATGGGGTCCGTCTACGCCCTGATCGCCCTCGGCTTCACCCTCGTGCACAAGGCGTCGGGTGCCGTCAACTTCGCCCACGGCTCGATCCTGCTGCTCGGCGGCTACCTGGTGGCGGTCCTGCACGAACCCCTCGGTTTCGCGGGGGCGTTGGTGGTGGCGGCCGCGGGCAGCGCGCTCGCCGCCGTCCTGGAGGCCCTGGTCCTGCGCCGGGTACGCGGCGCAGGACACGCCGCGCCGACCATCCTCACCATCGGCGTCGACGTGCTGCTGCTCACCGAGCTGTCGCGGCGCATCGGCACCGAGGTGATGGGGATCGGCGACCCCTGGGGATCGAAGGTCGTCCACCTCGGCGACATCACCGTCGCCGCGACCCGGATCGCCTCCCTGGTCTGCGCGGTGGTGCTGGTGGGCCTGTTCCTCGCGGCGTTCCGCTGGACGAACTGGGGGCTGGCCATGCGGGCCGGTTCCGTCGACCCCGAGGCCGCGGCCCTGATGGGCGTGCGCGCCGGCCGGGTCAACCTGATCGCCTGGGCGACGGCGGGCGTGCTGGCGGCGGTGGCGGCCGTCTTCCTCGCCGCCTTCCCCACCCCCGGCCTGGAGCACACCACCGGGCAGATCGCGCTCGCCGCGTTCCCGGCCGCGGTCCTCGGCGGACTCGGGTCCGTGGGCGGTGCGCTGCTCGGCAGCCTCCTGGTCGGACTCACCGAGGCGGCGGCGGCCGGCTACCAGCAGCAGCTGCACGTCCTCGGCGACGGCCTCGCCGAGGTCGCCCCGTACATCGTCATGATCCTCGTGGTCATCGCCCGGCCGCAGGGTCTCCTCGGCGCCAAGGAGCCGAACCGTGTCTGACGTCCTCTCCCGACTGAAGGGGCGCACGGCGACCCGCTCCGCGTGGTGGCTGCTGCTGCTCCTGCCGCCCTTCTACCTCTCCACGTTCTGGCTGCAGACCGGACTGTTCGCGATGGCTTTCGTCATCGCCGCCATCGGGCTGAACCTGCTGGTGGGCACCGCCGGCCAGCTCTCCCTCGGGCACGCCTTCTTCCTGGCGGTGGGCGCCTACGGCTACATCTGGCTCGCGGACGAACCGCACGACGCCGGCGCCACCAGCCTGAACGGACTGGGGCTGCCGCCGCTGCTCGCCCTGATCGGCGCGGTGCTCCTGGCGGGCCTCGCGGGCGCCGCCTTCAGCCCCGTGTCGGGCCGGCTGAAGCTGATGTACCTCGGCGTGGCGACCATGGCGCTGGTCTTCATCGGTGGCCACGTCATGCTCAACGCCACGTCGGTCACCGGCGGGTTCAACGGCCGCTCGGTGCCCGCGATGGAGCTGTTCGGGCTGCCGCTGGACGACAGCGGCCCCGACGTGGTGCTCCTCGGCGTCCCGTTCGGCGCGCTGGAGCGCCTGTGGTACTTCGGCCTGCTGCTTGTGGCGCTGGCCCTGTTCACCGCCCGCAACCTGCTGAACGGCCGCGCCGGCCGGGCGCTCGGGGCGCTGCGCGACAGCGAGGTCGCGGCCTCCGTGATGGGAGTCCACCCGGCCCGCCACCGGGCGGCGGCCTTCACCGTCTCGTCCATGTACGCGGGCGCCGGCGGCGCACTGCTGGCCCTCGCCGTCCAGCGGGTGGTCCCCGAGCAGTTCGGTCTGCTGCTCTCGATGGACCTGCTCGCGATGATCGTCATCGGCGGCCTCGGCTCGGCGGCCGGTGCCGCGGCGGGTGCGGTGTTCGTCGCCGTACTGCCCCAGGTCCTCGGCTACTACGCCGCGGACCTGCCCCTGATCGACCCGCCCGGCACGCCCGGCGGGTTCTCACCGGCCGAGGTGGCGCGCTTCCTGTACGGGGCCGCACTCGTTCTGGTGCTGCTGTTCATCCCCGGCGGCCTCGTCTCGCTGCGCCTCCCGGCGTGGCTCCGCGGCCGGCTGAGCACCCTCACTCCCACGCACAAGGAGCACAACCCGTGATGAAGCAGTCCGCAAGGAAGCAGTCCGCGCGACGTCTCGCAGTGGTCTCGGCGACCGCGCTCGCTCTGATGGTGACCGGTTGCAGCAGCAAGGCCGACGAGGGCGCCGGCACGACCGAGGGCGGTGTGAAGACCGGACCCGGCATCTCCGCCAAGAAGATCACCCTCGGCACCCTCACCGACATCAGCGGTCCCGGCGCGGCGCTCGGCAAGCCGCTGCTGCAGTCGATGCAGCTCACGTTCGAGAAGGCCAACAAGGACGGCGGCGTCTGCGGCCGGACCATCGAGCTGGAGGTCCGCGACCACGGCCTCGACGTGCAGAAGGCCGTCGCCGGCTACGCGGAGCTGAAGGACAAGGTCGCCGCGATGCCCATGCTCGTGGGGTCCGCGCAGACCGCGGCGCTCATGGACAGCCTGGAGAAGGACAAGATGCTGACCTTCGCGGGCAGCTTCTCCTCCACCCTGCTCGGCCACAACGCCCTCCAGGTGGTGGGCACCACCTACGCCGTCGACATGGTCAACGGGCTGCCCTACCTGGTCGAGACGGCCGGCCTCAAGGCCGGCGACAAGGTCGGCGTGGTCTACGTCGACGGCGAGTACGGCGGCGACGCGCTGAAGGGTCTCAAGTACGCCGCGGAGAAGGCCGGTGTCACGCTGGTCGAGCAGGCCGTCAAGCCGACCGACTCGGATATGACCGCCCAGGTCACGGCGCTCAAGCAGGCAGGCGTCAAGGCGATCGCCGCCGCCGTGCTGCCCCCGCAGACCGCGTCCCTGGTAGGCGTGGCCGCCGCGTCGGGTCTGCAGGTGCCGGTGCTCGCCAACGGCACCGCCTTCGCGCCCCAGCTGCTCGCCACGCCGGCCGGTCCGGCGATCGAGAAGATGCTCCGCCTCTCCACCCCCTTCGGCCCGGTGACCGGCGACAGTCCGACGCTGAAGGCGGCGGTCGCGGCGTACCAGGCGAAGTACCCCCAGGAGCCGCTGAGCCAGGCTGTCCAGGTCGGCGCGCTCGACGCGGGCATCGTGGTCGACGCCCTGAAGAACGCGTGCAAGGCGGGTGACCTCAGCCGCGAGGGAATCCTCAAGGCGCTGCGGGGCATGAAGGACTACGACAGCCTCGTCGGCAAGCTGGACTTCTCCGACACCAGCATGCCCTCCAGCGCGGCGAGCTACGTCCTGAAGCCCTCCAAGGCGGCCCCGGGCGGCCTGGTCCTGGAGCGGGAGGCCACGGAGGCCCCCGACACCGCCGGCTATCTCGCCCAGGGCTGACGCCCACCCGGCGCCGGCGCACCGCGCCGCCGGGACCACACCACTGCCCGGACCGCACAGTCGTGCCGTCCGGGCAGTGGTGCGTGCCGACGGCGCTGTCCCCCGC
This sequence comes from Streptomyces sp. NPDC051940, assembly GCF_040680895.1. Classification (NCBI taxonomy): domain Bacteria; kingdom Bacillati; phylum Actinomycetota; class Actinomycetes; order Kitasatosporales; family Streptomycetaceae; genus Streptomyces; species Streptomyces sp. NPDC051940. Next base: position 21,882 of record NZ_JBFAXR010000083.1, read on the forward strand.
GCCGCCGGTGTGTCCGCGCTGCCTGCGGCGCCTGCGCTGCCCGAGCCGCCGGACGTGAGCCGCCTCACGGCCGACTGGACAGGCGGGAGCGGAGAGCCTAATTTAACGATCGTTCGAAAGAGCGCATCCTGTGCGCCCACGAGAGGGGAAACCGTGCGTCGGACCGTGTTCAACGAGGACCACGAGGCTTTCCGCGAGATGGTCCGGGACTTCATCGCCAAGGAGGTCGTCCCGTCCTTCCACGAGTGGGAGGAGGCCGGAGCCGTCCCGCGGGCGATGTACCGCCGGCTCGGGGAGCTCGGCATCTTCGGCACCGACATCCCGGAGGAGTACGGCGGCGCCGGACAGCACGGCTTCAGGTACCAGGCCGTCTTCCTGGAGGAGACCCAGTACGCCTGCGTCAGCTTCGGCGGCTACAGCGGGCACAACGTCGTCATGCCCTACCTGCTCTCCCTCGGCACCGAGGAGCAGAAGCAGCGCTGGCTGCCCGGCTGCGTCAGCGGCGAGCTGATGACCGCGGTCGCCATGACCGAGCCTGGCACCGGCTCCGACCTCTCCGGCATCCAGACCTCGGCGAAGCTCTCCGAGGACGGCACCCACTGGGTCCTCAACGGCGCCAAGACCTTCATCACCGGCGGGTCCCAGGCCGACCTGGTCCTGGTGGTCTGCCGTACCTCCCCGGCCACCGCCGAGGACCGCCGCGCCGGACTGTCCATCCTGTGCGTGGACACCACCAGCGAGGGCTTCGCGGTGGGCCGCAAGCTGCAGAAGATCGGTGTGCACGCCTCGGACACCGCCGAGCTGTCCTTCTCCGACGTCCGTGTGCCGGCCGCGAACCTGCTGGGCGAGGCGGGCAAGGCCTTCTCGTACCTCACCCGCAACCTCGCCCACGAGCGGCTGGTCTTCGCCGTCAACGGCGTCGCCTCCGCCCGCGCCGCCCTGCGGCTGGCCGTCGACTACACCAAGGACCGCAAGGTCTTCGGCAAGTCCGTCGCCTCCTTCCAGAACACCAAGTTCGTCCTCGCCGAGTGCGCCGCCGAGATCGAGGCGGCCCAGGCGATGGTGGACAAGGCGATCGAGCTGCACTCCGCCCGCGAGTTCACCGCCGAGGACGCCGCCAAGGCCAAGCTGTTCTGCACCGAGACGGCCGGTCGGGTCATCGACAAGTGCCTCCAGCTGCACGGCGGCTACGGCTACATCCGCGAGTACCCGATCGCCCGGCTGTACGCCGACACCCGCGTCTCGCGGGTCTACGGCGGCACCAGCGAGATCATGAAGATCGTCATCGCCCGGTCGCTCGGCCTGTAGTCCGCCCGCCCCGTCCCACCACCACTGACCAAGGAGAGTCCGATGCGTGACGCAGTCATCGTCGACGCGGTCCGCACGCCGGTCGCCAAGGGCAAGCCGGGCGGCACCCTGTCCGGCATCCACCCCGTCGACCTGTCCGCACATGTGCTGACGTCGCTCGCGGAGCGCACCGGCCTCGACCCGGCGACCGTCGACGACGTCGTCTGGGGCTGCGTGACCCAGGTCGGCGAGCAGACCGGCTCCATCGGCCGGTACGCCGTGCTGGCCGCCGGCTGGCCCGAGCACGTCCCGGGACTCGCCGTGGACCGGCTGTGCGGGTCCTCGCAGCAGGCCGTGCACCAGGTCGCCGCGGGTGTCATCGCCGGCCAGTACGACATCGCCGTCGCCGGCGGTGTGGAGTCGATGAGCCGGGTGCCCATGGGGTCCAACAAGACGGGCCAATTCGGCGAGCCGGGCGGACCACTGGTCCGGGAGCGGTACGACAACTTCCGCTTCAACCAGGGCGTCGGCGCCGAGATGATCGCCGAGGAGTGGGGCCTGACCCGCGAGGAGCTCGACCAGCACGCGCTGGACTCGCACGCCAAGGCCGCCCGCGCCATCGACGAGGGCCGCTTCAAGGGCCAGCTCGCCCCCGTCACCGTCACGGACGCCGACGGCAACACGCGGCTCTTCGACACCGACGAGGGCGTGCGCCGCGGCGGCACCCTGGAGGGTCTCGGCGCGCTGAAGACCCCGTTCAAGGAGGGCGGCGTCATCACCGCGGGCAACGCCTCGCAGATCTCCGACGGCTCCGCCGCGCTGCTCATCACCACCAGCGAGATCGCCGCCGCCAACGGCTGGACCCCGATCGCCCGCTTCCACACCGGCGTGGTCACCGGCGTCGACCCGATCACCATGCTCAAGGGCCCGGTCCCGGCCACCCGCAAGGCGCTGGCCAAGGCGGGTCTCGCCATCGACGACATCGGCGCCTTCGAGATCAACGAGGCCTTCGCCCCCGTCTCCCTGGGCTGGCAGCGGCAGCTCGGCGCCGACTACGCCCGCCTCAACCCCAACGGCGGCGCCATCGCGCTCGGCCACCCGCTCGGCGGCTCCGGCGCCCGCCTGATGACCACCCTCGTGCACCACATGCGCGACAACGGCATCCGCTACGGCCTGCAATCCATGTGCGAGGCGGGCGGCATGGCCAACGCCACCGTCCTGGAACTGATCTGACGCCGACTCGTCCGAACCGGCAGCCGCCGGGACCGGATCCGCTGACGGGAAGGGCGGACACGCACATGGCCTCAAAGCCTCCGCTCGACGGCGTACGCGTCGTCGACCTCAGCTCCACCTTCATGGGGCCCTACTGCACGCTGCTGCTCGCGCAGTGGGGCGCCGACGTCGTCAAGGTCGAGCCGCCGGCGGGCGACGTGGTCCGCTACATCGGCGACAGCCGGGGCACCGGCATGGGGCCGGTCTTCCTCAACGTCAACCGCGGCAAGCGCGGCGTGGCGCTCGACCTCAAGCACGCCGGCGCCCGCGAGGTGCTGGAGCGGCTGGTCGGCGGCGCCGACGTCTTCGTACACAACCTGCGGCCCGCCGCCGCCCGCCGGCTGCGTATCACCGCCGAGGACGTCCTCGGAATCAACCCCCGTGCCGTGTACTGCGCCCTGCGCGGCTTCGGCGCGGGCGGCCCCTACGCGGACAGGCCGGCGTACGACGACGTGATCCAGGCCGCCAGCGGTATGGCGGCCGTCCAGGGCGGACCGGGCGGATCGGCCGAGTACCTGCGCACTGCCGCCGCCGACAAGACCGTCGGCCTGATGGCGGCCGCCGCGGTGCTGGCCGCGCTGCACGGACGGCAGGCCAGTGGCCGGGGCCAGGTGGTCGAGGTGCCGATGCTGGAGACGATGGCGGGCTTCATGCTGCTGGAGCAGCAGGGCGGCTGGGTCTTCGACCCGCCCGCCGGGCCCACCGGTTACGCCAGGACCGAGTCCCCGCACCGCCGCCCGTACCGCACCGCGGACGGCGAGCTGGCCGTGATGATCTACACGGACGGCCAGTGGCGCGCCTTCTTCGAGGCGATCGGCAGGCCCGCACTGGCGGACGACCCGAGGTACCGCACGATCCGCGAGCGCACCGAGCACATCGACGAGCTGTACGCCCTGGTGGGCGCCGAGCTGGCGACCCGCAGCACCGCCGCGTGGCAGGCCGAGCTGGACGCCCGCGACATCCCGGCGACCCGGGTCAACTCGGTCAGCGACCTCTTCGAGGACCCGCACCTGAAGGCGACGGGCTTCTTCGAGAGGGTCGACCACCCGGTCGCGGGACCGCTCAGGCTGGCCCGCCCGGCGGTGTCCGTCGGCCAGGCCGAGGTGCCGCTGCGCCCGGCCCCGGTGCTCGGCGAGCACACCGCCGAAGTGCTGCGCGAACTCGGCCTCACCGGCGCGGACATCGAGCGACTGCGCGGGGCGGGAGTGCTCCACGCGGACCGGCCGGTGACCGGCCGACCCGGACCGGCCGACACCTGACGCACCCTGAGAAAGGCACGACCATGGCAGACCTCGAGTACACGGTCCGCGACCGGATCGCGACCATCACGCTGAACCGCCCCCACCGCAAGAACGCCTTCACCCTCGACATGTGCGACGCCTGGGCGCAGGCCCTGCGCACCGCCGAGGCCGACCCCGAGGTGCGGGCCATCGTCCTCACCGGCGCGGGCGGGTCCTTCTGCTCCGGGGTGGACCTCGCCGACTTCAAGGGCGAGAAGCGCACCCCGCTCGGCGAGAAGGAGCTGCTGACCAAGCGCGTCCACCAGGTCGCCCTCGCCCTTCAGGACGTCTCCAAGCCGGTGATCGCCGCCGTCGCCGGCCCCGCCGTCGGCGCAGGAATGGACATGTCGCTGCTGTGCGACCTGCGCTTCGCCGGCCGCAGCGCCCGCTTCTCCGAGGGCTACATCAAGGTCGGGCTGGTCCCCGGCGACGGCGGCTGCTGGCTGCTGCCGCGCACCGTCGGCACGTCGACCGCGCTGCGGCTGCTGTGGACCGGCGACTTCGTCGGCGCCGAGGAGGCCCTGCGGATCGGTCTGGTCGACGAGGTCCACGACGACGAGGACCTGATGGACGCCGTGTACGCGTACGCCGCCCGGCTCGCCGAGCGCCCGCCGCTCGCCATCCAGACCATCAAGCGCGCCGTCCGCCAGGGCGCCGACCACGACCTGCGCACGCACCTGGACCTGATCTCGTCCCACATGGCCGTGATCACCTCCACCCAGGACTCCGCGGAGGCGTTCGCCGCCTTCCAGGACAAGCGCCCCGGCGTCTTCACCGGCCGCTGACCCCCGTACGAGAGGCACCACCCCCATGAACCCGTCCCCCGGACCGGACTCCTGCGCCGCCCTGCGCGTGCAGGTCCGTACGCTGACCGCCGAGTGGCGCGACGCCGGCCGCTACACGCCCCGCAGCGACTGCTGGCTGCGCTCCTTCGACCTGGAGTTCAGCAAGGAGCTCGCCTCCCGCGGGCTGATCGCCATGACCTACCCCGAGGAGTTCGGCGGCTCGGGGCGGACCAACGTCGAGCGGCTGGCGGTCACCGAGGAGCTGCTGCGCGCGGGCGCGCCGGTCGCGGCGCACTGGATCGGCGACCGGCAGATCGGCCCGTCGATCCTGCGGCACGGCTCGCGCGGGCTCCAGGCGGAGATCGTGCCGCGGATCGCCGCCGGCGAGGCGGTGTTCTGCCTCGGCATGAGCGAGCCCGAGGCGGGCTCCGACCTGGCCTCGGTGCGCACCACCGCCGAGCCGGCCGAGGGCGGCTGGCGGATCAACGGCCACAAGATCTGGACCAGCCAGGCCCACCTGGCCACCCACATCTACCTGCTGGCCCGCACCGACCGCAGCGGGCGCAAGCACGAGGGGCTGACCGAGTTCGTCGTCGACATGGACGCCGACGGCGTCTCCGTCACCCCGATTGTCGACCTGTCCGGCGAGCACCACTTCAACGAGGTGCGCTTCGAGAACGTCCTGGTCCCCGCCCACCGGGTGATCGGCGAGGTCGGCGGCGGCTGGCGGCAGGTCGTCGAGCAGCTGTCGTTCGAGCGGGGCGGCGCCGAGCGGGTGCTGTCCAGCTACCCCGTGCTGGTGGAGCTGCTCGCCGAGGCCGCCCGCCGCGCCGACGACCGGGAACTCCAGTCGCTGCTGGGCTCGCTGGTGGCCCGGCTGGCGGTGCTGCGCCGGCTCTGCTTCGAGGTGGCCCGTGCCATGGACGCCGGCGAGGCCCCGGTCCAGCAGGCCGCCTCGCTGAAGTACCTGGGCAACGCCTTCGAGCGGGACGTCATCGAGGCGCTGCGCCGCACCGGCCGGTGCCTGGACGCCGCCCCGGACTCGGTCTTCGGCCAGGCGCTGCTCGCCTCGCCCGGCTTCGGCCTGCGCGGTGGCGCGGCCGAGGTGCTGCTCTCCCTCATCGCCCGACAGGAGGCCCGTTCATGAGCCAGTTCGCGACCGAGCTGCGGGACCTGGTGGACGACCTGGTCCGCCGCACCGGACCCGCCGAGACCGCCGAGGAGCAGCGCGCCCTGTGGGCGCAGCTGCGCGAGCTGGGCCTGCCCCGAGTCGGCGTGGTGGAGGAACGGGGCGGTTCCGGCGGCAGCTTCGACGACCTGCTCGTCCTCATCGAGGCGCTGGCCGGGCACGGCGTCAGCCAGCCGGTCGTCGAGGCGGCCACCGCGGACTGGGTGCTCAGCCATGCCACGGCGGTCGACGACCGGTTCACCACCCTGGTGCTGCTGGACGCGCCGCTCGCGACGACCGGCGGTACGGTCACCGCCGAGCTGACGGCGGTGCCCTGGGCCCGCGAGGCCGACCGCTTGGTCGTCTGCGCCCCGCAGGCCCCACCGCTGGTCGTGGACCTGCGGCAAGAGGCTGTCACCGTCCGCGAGGGCGAGAACCTGGCCGGGGAGCCGCGCGACACCGTGCTGCTGTCGGCCGCGCCGGTCGCCGAGCTCGCCGGGACGCCCGCCCACGAGCTGGTCCGGGCCCGGTTCGCGCTCGCCTGGTCCACCGCGGTGGCGGGGGCGGCGCACGGCGCGTACCGGCTGACGAAGTCCTACGTCTCCGAGCGCGAGCAGTTCGGCGCCCCGCTGCTGAAGATCCCCGCGGTGGCGACCAACCTCGCCCTGATGCGGGTCGAGCTGGTGCAGGCCGACGCCGCCCTGGCCCAGGCCCGGGAGACCGGCGTGAGCGCGACCGCCGCGCAGATCACCCGGGTCGCCACGGCCGCGGCCGCCACCGCCGTCGCGCAGATCGCCCACCAGCTGCACGGGGCCATCGGCATCACCGCGGAGTACCCGCTGCAGCGCTACACCCGCCGGCTGTGGGCCTGGCGGGACGCGGTGGCGAGCGAGCGCGACTGGGCCGCGGAGCTCGGCCGCAGCGCGGCCGCCCTGGGGGAGGCAGGGATGTGGACCGTTCTCACCGCTGCCGGTCCGCGTGGGTCCTCGAGCGCGTGACCAGCTCGAAGGCCGCGCGCCGGGGTGTGTGCTCGTGACGTGCCCGTGCTCCCGTGGCGATGCCGTCGCCGCGTATGTGCCGTCGCCGCGTCGGTGCCGTCGTCCTCTCGGGGGACGGCACCGACGCGGCCTCGGTCAGCCGTTCAGCGCGTAGGCGGGCAGCGGTGGTTCACTGCCGACCTTGGGCGCGGTCAGGGTGTTGAGCGCGAAGTAGGCCCCGGTGACGAAGATGTTGGCCGGGGCTGCGAGCAGGTCGACGTTGTCGAAGGTGCCTGCGAAGCAGGTGAGGCCGCTGACGCGGTCGGCGTCGGCCGGGCCTGTGTGCGTGATGGCGTCCTTGAACAGGGCGTAGCCGACGGCGTCGGCGAGCAGGCCGGCGTGGCCGACGACGCGCAGCGGACACACGTCCTGGATCATCGAGGTGGTGACCCCGGGCATCCGGGCGGTGCTGGGCTGCGGGAAGACGATCTCGTCGTTGTAGGTGGCGATGGAGGAGTACGCGGGACCGGCCGGCAGCGGGGCGCGGCGCAGGGCGGCGATGGTGTCCGAGCCCTGGCGCAGCTGCCAGCCGACCTCGGGGCAGGAGCCGGTCACACAGAGGACGTTCCCGGCGGCGGCTCCGTCCAGCGGGCCGGCGAGCGCGACCGCGTCGTCGACCTTGGCGGCCAGGTCGGGCCAGAACCGCAGCACCCACAAGGGGTAGAAGGCCCCCTGGCTGTGACCGAGCATGGCGATCTTCCGGCCACTGGTGCCGTACATGGAGCGCACTGCGTTGACCACGTACTCGGCCTGCACGGTGACGTTGATACCGGACCGCTCGGGCAGGGTCACCGTGCACACCGGATACCCCTCCATACCTAGCGCCCGCTGGTATCCCCAGCTCCAGCTCTCCTGCGGCGTGGAGCTCGTGCCGTGGATCAGCAGGACCGGTGTCCTGGTCGCGTTCGCCAGGTTCGCCGAGCAGGACAGCGCCGCGTTGAGCGTCGCGGCGGGGGTGTTGAGGGCCGGTCCGCTGCCGCCCGCCGAGGCCGGGACGGCCGCGCCGAGCAGGAGGACCGGCAGCGCGGCGAGGGCGGCCAGAGCGGACCTCAGGTTTCCACGCCGCCGCCCGACGGATTGGGGCGATGAACGAAACACCTTTGTCTCCTTTTTTCGGTTCCCCCGGAAAGGATGGGAGGTGCCGCACCGTGCAACGCACGGTTAACGCGGCTGTCACCGACGGTGGAGGAGACCGGGGTGGGCAGGCGTCTCCGGTGCGGGAACAGATGCGGCGGCACAGCCGGGCAGGGTGTGACTGTGCCGCGGCACCCGGACGCCCGCGGGCGGTGCGGCTCCGGGTGCCGGCCGAGGGGTCCGCGGGCCGGCGTCCGGCTTCGACTGATCGTTTGTTCAGCCGCTTGTCGCAGATCGCAGGGAATCCACCTGGGAGGAGCCGCGATCTGCGACTACGATGGCATCCCCGGCTGCTCGAATGTTCAGTCATGCCATGGTTCAGCCGCCCTGGCCGGATAGGGCGCGTCATGGAGGATCGGAGTACGGTGTCCAGTCGAACCACCGCAGGCCACAAGGCCATCATCGAGGCCGCCCGGGCAGAGTTCGCGGAGCAGGGATACGGTGCGACGTCCATCCGGCACATCGCCCAGCGCGCGGGCGTGAGCCTGTCCGCCCTGTACTACTACTACAAGGGCAAGCAGGAACTCCTCGTGGCCATCATGCAGGAGGGTCTCGACGCGTACTTCGACGCGTGCGACGAGGCGCTGGCCGAGGTGGGGGACGAGCCGGCCGAGCAGCTGGAGGCGGTCGTCGGCGCCACAGTCCGGTTCCGGGCGGGCCATGCCGCCAACAGCAGCATCGTGCTGCTCGAGGGGCGCAGCCTCGAACCGGAGAACCTCGCCCACTACCGCAAGCACGAGGAGCGCGGAACGCAGCTGTTCCGCGGCATCATCGAGCGCGGAGTGGAAGACGGTACGTTCCTGACGCCCTACCCCGAGGACTCGCGTCGCGCCGTGATCGCGATGTGCAACGCGGTGGCGCAGTGGTACCGGGTGGATGGTCCCGTACCGCTCGACGAACTGGTGGAGCGGTACGTGTCGTTGGCGCTGACCGTCGTCGAGTACCGGCCCCGGGCGGCCAGGCGCGGGGCGCGCCTGTAGGAGCGTTCGCAGGCCGCCCGCCCCGCTGATCACGTCATGCGGGGCGGGCTGTTCTGCGTTCGCACCCGGCCTCCTGCACGCATCGGGTCCCTTGTTCGGATCCAGCATTTTAGCTAACGTTCGTTCAGCCGCTCGTAGGCACCTCTCCCAGCACTCCTTCGAAAGGGGAGCCGTGTCTCTCGTTATCGACGCATCGCCCGAGCCCGGGCCCGAGCACGTGTCCGCCCCCCGTGACGACGACGCACGCACCAGTCGTCGCGCCCTCGCAACGGTGGCCCTGCTCTGCTGTCTCCTCCTGGTCAACTACGCCGACAAGGCCGTCATGGGCATCGTCGGCGTCGACATGATCGACGAACTCGGTCTGACGAAGGCCGAGTTCGGCAAGGTGCAGAGCAGCTTCTTCCTCCTCTTCGCGGTCGGCGCCGTACTCGGCGGCGTGCTGATCGGGAAGATCCGCGCCCGCTGGCTGCTCGGCGCGGTCGCACTGCTCTGGGCGGTCAGTCTGGCGCCGTTGATCGGCACCGTCGGCGTGGGCGTGGTGGTCGCCTGCCGCGTGCTGCTCGGCTTCGCGGAGGGGCCCGCCACCGCCATGGCCACCGCCGTCGTGCACACCTGGTTCCCGCCGGACAAGCGCGCCGTGCCGACGTCCATCGTCATCGCGGGGGCCGGCGTCGGGCCGCTGATCGCCTCGCCGCTGCTGACCGAGCTGATGCTGCGGTACGACTGGCACGCGCCGTTCGCGGCGCTCTTCGCCGTCGGCATCGCCTGGTGCGCGCTGTGGGTGATCTTCGGTGACAGCGGCCCGGAGAAGGCGGGCGACGGGCACGGCGCAGCCGCCGCGCTGCCGGAGACGGGGCCCTTCTGGCGTCTGATGGGCACCGGCACGGTCCTCGGCCTGGTGGCCATGTTCTTCACCACCTACTGGAGCGTCGCCGTCAAGGTCACCTGGCTGACCGTGTATCTGCGGGACGGGCTCGGCTACACCGCGCGCGAGGCCGGCGTGCTGAACGCCCTGCCCTATCTGGCCGCCGCCGTGCTCCAGGTGCTGGTCGGCGTGGTCTCCGCCCGGATGACCAGGCGCGGCGTCAGCAGCCGTAGCGCCCGCTGCCTGTTCGCCGCCGGGCTCGCCGGGGCCGGCGGGCTGAGCACCATCGGCTTCGCACAGCTCGACCGCGGACCTGTGCAGATCGCCCTCATGGTCGGCGGTGCGTCCCTGGCCAGCGCCGGCTACGGCATCGGCTTGGCGGCCGTGTCCGACGTGGTGCCGGCCAAGCAGCGCGGCGCCGTCATGGGCGTCATCGTGGCCGTGTTCAGCATGGGCGGCGTCATCGCGCCGCTGCTGCTGGGCGGTCTGGTCGACTCCGCCGCCACCGCGGCGCAGGGCTACGCCGACGGATTCACCGTCGTCGGCACGGTCGTGGTGTGCGGTGCCGTCGTCGCGGCGCTGCTGTGCGACCCGGAGCGCGACGCGGCCAAGGTGCGGGCGTTCGTGTCGTGGGAGGCGACGGGCCCCGGCACCCCGGCGGGCCAGGACGCCGGGGTGGACTCCGGCACCGGGGTGCGGGACGGCGCCGGGGTGCGCGACGACGCCGGGCAGTCGTCGGGCGGCTGAGCCGCCCCTCCTGATCCCATCCGGTGGGGGCGCCCGCCCGGTACGACAACGCCGTGGGGACCGCTTACCAGAAGCGGTCCCCACGGCGTTTCGCGGGTGCGGGGGTGGTCAGCCCCGCGCGGCCCCGCCGTCCACCCACGGCAGGTGGTCGGGCAGCCCCTCCGGGATCCGGGTCGGGAAGTCCGGGCTGCGCCGCTCGAAGAAGGACTTCACGCCCTCCGAGGCGTCCGGCCCGCGCACCGTGTCGAACACCAGCCGCGAGTCCAGCCGGTGCACGGCCTCCGGGCTGTCCGCCCACGCCATCCGGTACACGAGCTGCCGGGTCAGGGCGGCGGACAGCGGGGCGACGTTGGCGGCGAGGTCGGCGGCCAGGGCGTACGCCGCGTCCAGCACGTCGTCCGGCTTGTGCAGGCTGGTCACCAGGCCCGCCGCGTACGCCTCCTCGGCGGTGAAGATCCGGCCGGAGACCAGCCAGTCCATCGCTGTTCCGAGGCCCACCAGCTTCGGCAGGAACCAGGCCGACGCGCCCTCGGGCACGATGCCGCGCCGGGTGAACGGGAAGCCGAACTTCGTCCCCTCCGCGGCCAGCCGGAAGTCCGCCGGCAGCAGCATGGTCGAGCCGACGCCCACCGCCGCACCCCGGACCGCGGCGATCACCGGCTTGTTGAGCTGGTAGAGCACCCGGGTGACCCGCCCCGCGGGCTCCTGGTAGTCGTCGGGGGCCGGCTGCGCGGGGCCGTCGCCGTCCCCGGCGGAGGAGAAGCCCCGCTTGCCGCTGCCGCCGCCGGAGAGGTCCGCGCCCACGCAGAACGTCTCGCCGGCACCGGTGAGGACCACCACGCGCACGTCGTTGTCGGCGTCCGCGGCGGTGAACGCGGCGGCCAGCTCCTCGGACATCTCCACGGTGAAGCCGTTGCGGGCCTCCGGGCGGTTCAGCGTCACGGTGGCGATGTGGTCGCGCACCTCGTAGGTGATCGTGGTGTACGGGGACATCGGGTTGCCTCTTTCGCGGGTACGGGTGGGGAGCGGCCGGCCGGATGCCGGCCGCAGACGGGTACGGCGGGCCCGGCGGCGCTCGGCCAGGGTGCCGCTCACACGCAGCCCCCGGCGTGCAGCCCGGCGATCTCCTCGTCGTCGTAGCCGAGCGAGCGCAGCACTCCGGTGGTGTGCTCGCCCACCGCCGGGACGGGATCCATCCGCGGCGTGACGCCGCGCAGCGTGGCGGGGGGCAGCAGGGCCCTGACCGGGCCGCCGGGCGTGCCGACGTCCCGCCAGCGGTCGCGGCCGGAGAGCACCGGGTGGTTCCAGTACTGGGCCACCGAGTTGAGCCGGGCGTTGGCGATGCCCGCCCGGTCCAGCAGCGCCGCCGCCTCGTCCGCGGTGAGCTCCTCGAACCGCTCGTCGAGCAGGGCGTTCAGGTCCGCGCGGTGTGCCACGCGGGCGGAGTTGCGCAGGAAGCGCTCGTCCTTCGCGAGGCCGGGGGAGTCGAGGAACTCCTCGCACAGCGACACCCACTCGCGCTCGTTCTGCACGGCCAGCAGGACCGTGTCGCCGTCGGCCGCCCGGAAGGTGCCGTACGGGGCGATGGTGGCGTGCTGGGCGCCGACCCGCGCCGGCTGGGTGCCGCTGTAGGCGGTGTAGTACGCGGGGGAGCCCATCCACTCCGACAGCGCCTCGAAGAGCGAGACCTCGAGCGCCGTGCCGCGGCCGGTGGTGGCGCGCTGCAGCAGGGCGGTCAGGATGCCGGAGTAGGCGTACATCCCGGCGGCGATGTCGGCGATGGAGACGCCGACCCGGGCGGGCCCGTCGGGTGTGCCGGTGAGCGAGACCAGACCGGTCTCGCACTGCACCAGCATGTCGTAGGCCTTGCGGTCGGCCCACGGGCCGTCGTTGCCGTAGCCGGAGATGTCGCAGACCACCAGCCGCGGATGGCGGGCGGTCAGCTCGTCGGCGCCCAGGCCGAGGCGGCGGGCGGCCCCCGGGGCGAGGTTCTGGACGAAGACGTCGGCCTCCGACAGCAGCCGCGCCAGGACCTCACGTCCGCCCGGCGTCTTGATGTCGAGGGTGACGGACTCCTTGGAGCGGTTCAGCCAGACGAAGTAGCTGGACTGCCCGTGCACCGACTCGTCGTAGCCGCGGGCGAAGTCGCCGGCGCCGGGCCGCTCGACCTTGATCACGCGGGCGCCGAGGTCGGCGAGCTGGCGGGTGGCGAACGGGGCGGCCACAGCCTGCTCCAGGCTCACCACCGTGATTCCGGCGAGGGGCAGGGCGGTCATACGGGTCTCCTTGACACCACTTGGGTGCTGTGGTTGCCTTCACACGCGTCGTTGATTGAACGATCGTTAAACTACCAGGACCGGTGACGGTCGGACAGATCTGCCCGTCGTCGCCCGGATCACAACGATGTGAGCAGGAGGCAGTGCAGCGATGAGCGCAGTCAAGGTCCACGACCGGCTGTACATCGGCGGCCAGTGGGTCGAGCCGTCGGGTACGGACGTCATCGAGGTCGTCAACCCGCACACCGAGGAGGTCGTCGGACGCGTTCCGCACGCCTCGCCGAAGGACGCCGACCGCGCCGTGGCCGCCGCCCGGGAGGCGTTCGACCACGGTCCGTGGCCGAGGATGACGCTCGCCGAGCGGATCGCGGTCGTCACCCGGATCAAGGACGCCCTCGCCGCCCGCGCCCCCAAGCTGGCCGCGTTGATCTCCTCGCAGAACGGCTCGCCGATCACCTTCTCGGTGCCCGGCCAGGTGCTGAGTGCGGTGATGACGTACGCCGCCACCGCCGGCGCCGCGCAGGAGTTCGCCTTCGAGGAGTGGCGCCACGGGATGGGCGGCCCGGTCCTGGTCCGCCACGAGCCGGTCGGCGTCGTCGCCGCGGTCGTGCCGTGGAACGTGCCTCAGTTCGTCACCGCCACCAAGCTCGCCCCCGCCCTGATCGCCGGCTGCGCCGTCGTGCTCAAGGCATCCCCGGAGACCCCGCTGGACGCCTACGTCCTGGCCGAGGTCGCCGAGGCGGCCGGCCTGCCCGCCGGCGTGCTGAACGTGCTGCCCGCCGACCGGGAGACCAGCGCGTACCTCGTCGCCCACCCCGACGTCGACAAGGTCGCCTTCACCGGGTCCGTCGCCGCCGGCAAGAAGGTCATGGAGAGCGCGGCGCAGAACCTGCACCGCGTCACCCTGGAGCTCGGCGGCAAGTCCGCCGCGATCATCCTGCCCGACGCCGACCTCGCCGCGGTGGTGCCGGGCGTCCTCCAGGGCTCTTTCATGAACAACGGCCAGGCGTGCATCGCGCTCACCCGCATCCTGGTCCCGGACAGCCGCTACGACGAGATCGCCGGCGCGCTGACCGCCGCCGTGGGCGCGATGAAGGTCGGCGACCCGCTCGACCCGCGGACCAGGATCGGACCCCTGGTGACCCGGCGCCAGCAGCAGCGCAGCCTGGACTACATCCGCATCGCCCAGGACGAGGGCGCCACGCTCCTCACCGGCGGCGGCGTGCCCGGGCACCTGGACAAGGGCTGGTACGTGGAGCCGACCCTCTTCGGCGACGTGACCAACGACATGCGCATCGCCCGCGAGGAGGTCTTCGGCCCGGTCATCTGCCTGATCCGGTACGAGGACGAGGCCGACGCGATCCGGATCGCCAACGACTCCGACTTCGGCCTCAGCGGCGCGGTGTGGGCCGGCGACATCGAGCACGGCCTGGAGGTCGCGCGGCAGATCCGCACCGGCACCTTCAACGTCAACACCTGCCGTGTCGACTTCATGGGGCCGTTCGGCGGCTTCAAGAACTCCGGCATCGGGCGGGAGTTCGGCGTGGAGGGCTTCCGGGCCTACCTGGAGCCGAAGGCCGTCTACCTCCCGCCGACCGCCAAGATCCCCGAGACGGAGCAGAAGAAGACCATGCGAGCCGCCATCCTGCAGCAGACCGGCGACGAGACGCTGGACGTCCGCGACGACGTCACCACGCAGGCGGTCACCGCCGGCAAGGTCCGCATCGAGATGCACTCGGCGAGCCTGTGCCACTCCGACGTCTCCGCCATGAACGGCACCATCGTCCTGCCCACCCCGATCGTCCCCGGCCACGAGGGCGCGGGCGTCGTGACCGAGGTCGGCGAGGGCGTCACCCACGTCAAGCCCGGTGACCGCGTGGTGGTCTGCTGGATGCCGCCGTGCGGGTCCTGCCCGTCCTGCGAGCGGGGCGAGGGCCACATGTGCGCCTCCGGCTACACCGGCTTCACCACCCCCAACTTCGGAGCCTCCGGCAACGCCGTGTTCGGCTTCTCGGGCGCCGGCACCTTCGCCGAGGAGATCGTCGTCGCCGCCAACGTGGCCGTGCCGATCCCCGACGACGTGCCCTTCGAGATCGCCGGCCTGATCGGCTGCGGTGTCACCACCGGTATCGGCGCCGCCCTGAACACCGCGAAGGTCCACGAGGGCGCCAAGGTCGCCGTCATCGGCTGCGGCGGCGTGGGCATCAGCGCCATCCAGGGCGCCAAGGTCGCCGGCGCCTCCGTGATCGTCGCCGTCGACCCCGTCGCCCAGCGCCGCGAGTGGGCGCTGGAGCTCGGCGCCACGCACGCCGTCGCCCCGGACGACCTGAAGGCGCTCAGCGGCAAGCTGACCGGCGGCGAGGGCTTCGACTACGTCTTCGAGGTCGTCGGAAAGCCCGCCACCCTGCGCGCGGCCTGGGACGCCACCCGTCGCGGCGGCAAGGTCGTGCTGGTCGGCGTCGGCGCCGCGAAGGACTTCCCGAAGATCAACATGTCGGAGCTGGTCCTCAGCGAGAAGGCGATCCTGCCCTCCTTCTACGGCGGCCAGGACGTGCTGAAGTCCTTCACGGAGATCACCGAGCTGTGGCGCTCCGGCAAGATCGACCTGGAGAAGATGATCACCCACCGGGTGCCCCTGGCCGACGTCAACGAGGCGGTCCGGCAGATGCACACCGGCGAGGCGCTGCGCACCGTCATCGACGTGCGCTGACGCCCCCGGCCACGGGCGGTGCGGCCACGGCGGGCCGGCCGTGCTGGCCAACTCCTGGCTGGAGGGCAGCTACTCCGAGACGTACCCGGACATCAGCCGCGACGCGGAGGGCATGG
>NZ_JBFAXR010000084.1:0-36889 GCF_040680895.1 Streptomyces sp. NPDC051940
GCGCAGCGCAGCGGAGCCGACACAGCCCCACCGGGCCACCACCGGCATCCCTCGGCGGAGCGCCAGCGGAGCCGATCGCTACGCATCAGGCCGACGGAGCGCAGCGGAGTCGGCGCCGCCCCACTGGCCCACCGTAGGCAACCCCCGGCGGAGCGCAGCGGAGCCGCCCGCTCCGCACCGGCGCAGCGCCAGCGGAGCCGCTCACTGGGCGGCGCAAGGCGCCGTCCCCTCGCGCTCCGCCCGGCAAGGCCCCTTGGGGCCGCAGAATCACTTCGATCCGCAACGACAACCGGCCACCACAGCCATCGGCCGCAGGGAGCCACCAGCCGGCACCCCCCACCCACGCCACGGGCGCCACCAACCGGCACCCGCCCACCCACACCAAGGGCGTCACGGACCACAACCGCCCACCCCACACCATCCTCGACCGGTGGTCGCTGGAGGGCTTACCAGCCCCCAGTCCCAGTCCAGGCGCCGACGCCAGGCAAAACACACCGCAACGCGTGGCGTGTGGTGCGGCACCCCCCACCGAAGGCACAACGGAGCACCGGCCACCCAACGCGGACCGCCCACCCCCGCCGGGGAGCCCCCTCACCCCCGAGGCGCCGACGTCAGGCAAGACAACCCGCAACGGGTGGCGTGTGGGTGGGGGCAACCCCGCGCCGAAGGCGCGGGCGGCGCCGGACACGGACCGGCAACCGCCCCACACGCCCAGCAGCCACCGACGGCGCAGAGCGGCGCCGCGCAGCCGACGCGCAGTCGACGCACACGCACCCACACCCAACAGACGCCCCAGGCGCAGTCGCCGCCGCGCAGCGAACGCACACCGACACACGCCAGAGGATCACCGAAGCCGCGGACCACCGCACACCGAGCAGACGCCAAAGACGCAATGGCCGCCCCGCAACAGACCCACACCACCGCAGACCAAAGCACCGCCGAAAGCACGGGACCCCGATCGCACCACCGCACACCAAAGGACCGCCGAAGGCACCGCCGAAGGCACGGAACCCCGATCACACCACCGCACACCAAAGGCCCCCGGGGGGCGCACCCCCCGCAAAACGCGTGAGGCCCGGGGATCTCCCCAGATCCCCGGGCCACGCGTCCGTCCGCCGCACCCCCGTCCCCACGGGGCTGAGCCGGCAGTCCCCGGCCCGGGCCGCTCTCCCGGACCAAATGAATAGCGCTCAAGAGCTGACGCTCAGAGCCCCATCACTCCGGCCACGGACGACGCATTGGTGGCAACCGCTTCCCAGCCGCCGAAAACGACGGCGAGTACGGCCGCGAGAGGAAGGACCATGGCCAGCGCCACCGCCGGGTGGCGCCTGCCGGAGGGCTGTACGCCGAACGTGGCCGCGGGGCGTCCGCCCCGCACCACACCTCGCCCGAACATCTCCGCCGACATGTCCTCAACCTCCACAGTTTTGGGGCGGCGGGCGTTTGACCTCGGGGGACGAGTGCTGCGCCCGCCGCTTGACTTCAAATCTAGGGGCGGGATCCACCCCGGTCGTCATGCCCGCGTATCGATTCACGGGCCTCCCGGAGGATGACGTACCCCTCCCCCGGATACTCCCCTGGGTGGAGACGGAGACCTAGGTCCCCGGGTCTTCCCCCAGGGGACGCTCGGATTCGTCGGTCCGCGGAACCGGATGTTCCACCAGCGCCAGCACACGGGCGGCCATGAACCGGGCGGTCCGCACCACCGACCCGCTGCGCGTGACCTCGCTCACCTCGACCACGCCCCGTTTCACCGAGGTCTCCACGCGCCGGCCGGCCCGGGAGGCCACGACCATGTAGGTGCGGGTGGAATCACCCGCGTCCACAACTATCTCGATCCGATCGCCTTTCACAGCGGCCAATCCCCCTATCTGCGACGGCGGTTGGGAGGCGTATCGAACCTGGTCGGCCCGCTTCCTCCCGCTACTTCAAGGATCCCACCCGGCACTGACAAATCCGCGCTCCGCGCCCACGGACGAGCCCCGTTCCCGGCCGCTGACCGGGGGCCGCGTCCCCAACGCCGTTCCCACCGGGGGGCTTACCGGGCTGCACGCCCCGCGCGCGTGTGGGCGTGGGAGCCCCTTCTGTTTCGTACACAGCCTCTAAGCTGACCCTGACAGCAGCACACTGACCGCAGCGGGGATGATTCATGGCGATGATGCGGCTCCGGCGCGAGGATCCGCGGGTCGTCGGCTCGTTCCGCATCCACCGGCGGCTCGGCGCCGGTGGCATGGGCGTGGTCTATCTGGGCTCCGACCGGCGTGGCCAGCGGGTCGCGTTGAAGGTGATCCGGCCCGATCTCGCGGAGGACCAGGAGTTCCGCTCCCGCTTCGCCCGCGAGGTCTCCGCCGCGCGGCGCATCCGCGGCGGCTGTACGGCACGGCTCGTGGCGGCCGATCTGGACGCCGACCGGCCGTGGTTCGCGACGCAGTACGTACCCGGCCCGTCCCTCCACGACAAGGTCGGCGAGGAGGGCCCGCTGCCCGCCGCCCGCGTGGCGGCGATCGGCGCGGCGCTCGCCGAGGGCCTGGTCGCCGTCCACGAGGCGGGCGTGGTGCACCGGGACCTCAAGCCGTCGAACATCCTCCTGTCGCCCAAGGGCCCGCGCATCATCGACTTCGGCATCGCCTGGTCGACCGGCGCGAGCACCCTCACCCACGTCGGTACGGCGGTGGGCTCCCCCGGCTTCCTCGCCCCGGAGCAGGTGCGCGGTGTCGCCGTGACGCCGGCGAGCGACGTGTTCTCGCTGGGCGCGACGCTGGCGTACGCCGCGACGGGCGACTCGCCCTTCGGGCAGGGCAGTTCCGAGGTGATGCTCTACCGGGTCGTCCACGAGGACCCGCAGCTGCGCGGCACCCCCGACGCGCTCGCCCCGCTCATCCAGGCGTGCCTGGCGAAGGACCCCACCGAGCGGCCGACGACGCTGCAGCTGTCGCTGCGGCTGAAGGAGATCGCCGTCCGCGAGGCGCGCGGCGCGGGGGCACCCCCGGCGGCGCCCGCCCAGCGGCCAGCGGAGCGCCGTACGGAGGCGATGCTCCCGCAGGCGCAGTCGGACGTCGCACCCGGCCGCGCCCCGGGAGCCCCGGCCGAGGGCGACGCACGCGGAACCGCTGCCCCCGGCGGCGGAGCCGCACGCGGCACAGGCACCCCCGGCGCCCGGAGCGCGGGGACCTCCGGCGGCGGCGCACGCGGTACGGCCTCCCCCGCACGCGGTACGGGCTCCCCCGCCGGATCACGCGGCCCCGCGCCCGCCCGGCCCCCGCGGGGCTCCGCCGGGCGCGCGGAGTCGCCCTCCGGCCCCTCCCGCCCCGCCGCGGGGCGTACGCCCGCTCCGCGCAAGGCGGAGGGCTCGCGACCGCCGGCGGCGGCGCGGCGGCCGTCGCGCGACCGGATGCTGCGGCAGCGGCTGATCGTGTTCGTGATCGTGACGTTCCTCGTCGCGCTGGGCATCGCCGCCGCCCAGGGCTGCCAGGGCCCGATGTAACCACCGCCCGCGAGGCGGTAATGCCCGGCAGCCGAGACCGGCGCACACCCGGCGCTCCCACGACGGATAATCACCCCGTGCCACGCACCCTCATAGACCGCCTCGCCGCGCTCCGCCCCGGCCACCCGCCCGACGTACTCGCGGACCGCCCCGACGGCACCGTCATCCGCAGCGGCGGCGTGGTGGTCAAGGCGCACGCCCAGGACACGGACCACGACGCGCTGCGGGCACGGCTGCGGATCGCCGCGCATCCGGCGCTGAAGGGCATCCTGCTCACCCCGCTGCCGGGCCCCCGCGCCCCGCTCGACGGCCGTCCCGTCACCGAGTGGCCGGAGGGAGCGCCCGTCTCGCCGGAGCGGCCCGAGGACGCCCCCTGGGCGGAGGCCGGGCGACTGCTGGCCCGCCTGCACCGGATCAGCCCCGACACCCTGCCGGGCCCGATCCCGGCCATGCGCGGCCCGGCCAAGGCCGCCCGCGCCATCCGCCGCCTCCAGTCCCACCCCACCACCCGGACCCGCGCACAGGGTCACGCAGAGGACCAAGCACAAGCCCACGCAGAGGACCAAGACCGAGCCACCGTCCTGCGAGCCTGGCGCTCCCTCCCCGCCTGGGCCCGCGACGAGGCGCCGTACGACGGACCGACCGGGCTGTGCCACGGCGATCTGCACTTCGGGCAGTTCGTCCGGCATCCCTGCCCCGACGGCCCCTGGGTGCTCATCGACATCGACGACCTCGGCCTCGGCGACCCCGCCTGGGACCTCGCCCGCCCCGCCGCCTGGTATGCCATCGGCCTGATACCGGCCACCGACTGGCAGACGTTCCTGGACGCCTACCGGTCAGCCGGCGGGCCGGCCGCGGGGACACCCCGGGACGGGCTCTGGCCGGCCAGGGTGGAGACGCCCGCCCGCGCCCTGACCGTGCAGCTCGCGGCGCTCGCCCTCGCACGCGCGCGGGAGGAGTCGCGTCCTCCTGACGACGTAGACCGGGACCTGGTGAAAGCGTGCGGACGGATGGTTTACGTACCGCCCGGTCCGGCTCGGGGCGACTAGTCGTACGCTGGGGCCGACCATCGAAGGCCGTCCGAGGAGTTGAGACGACCCATGCAGTGTCCCAAGTGCCGTGCGCCGATGCAGACGTACACCCGCAGCGGCGTTCAGATCGAGCAGTGCAGCGGCTGCCGGGGGATCTTCCTCGACTACGGCGAGCTCGAATCGATCACGCGGATGGAAGCGCAGTGGCAGCAGCAGGCGCCGCCGCCCCCGCCGCCGGCCCAGCCGTACCCGCAGCAGGCTCCGGCCTGGGGCGCTCCGCACGGCGGCGGCCACGGCGGCCACTACGGCTACGGCCACCGCAAGGGCGGCCTGGGCCGGATGCTCTTCTCTTCCTGAGCACAACGCGAAGGGCCGGGACTCGATGAGTCCCGGCCCGAACGTGGACGATACTGGGATTGAACCAGTGACCTCTTCCGTGTCAGGGAAGCGCTCTCCCGCTGAGCTAATCGTCCTCGACCCACTAATAAACCGCAGGTCAGCGGCTTTGCGTGCGCGATACTGGGATTGAACCAGTGACCTCTTCCGTGTCAGGGAAGCGCTCTCCCGCTGAGCTAATCGCGCGGGTGGGACCTCGCGGTCCCGGTGGACGATACTGGGATTGAACCAGTGACCCCTTCCGTGTCAGGGAAGTGCTCTCCCGCTGAGCTAATCGTCCGAGGTGGAGACGGGATTTGAACCCGTGTAGACGGCTTTGCAGGCCGTTGCCTCGCCTCTCGGCCACTCCACCAACGCGGGGACCACAAAGGACCCCCATCGAGCGGACGACGAGATTCGAACTCGCGACCCTCACCTTGGCAAGGTGATGCTCTACCAACTGAGCTACGTCCGCCTGTCATGATCCGTTCCGCCTCGCGGCGTCCCGGTGACGTGTTGAACTGTAGCGGATTCCGGTCCCAGCTCAAATTCCGTATCCCCTGTGCCACCGGCCGGGTCGCCCGCGAACCGGCGCTCCCGATCCTCACCCGGCAGCGGGTCCGCCGGCGGTCCTAGACTCGAGGCGTGCTCGACCTTGCCCCTCTCGCCCGCTTCGGCGGGCTCATCGCCTCCGATCTGCGGGACGTCACCACCGACCCCGCGGCGCTGGACTCCACCGGCTTCTGGGCCGTGGTCGCCGACTTCGAGGGGCGGATCCTGTGCGCCCGCTTCGGCGACGTCCGTACGGCCACCACCCCGCCGGTCCCCGACCCCCGCCGCTGGCGCGGTCCCGCGCCCGGCGACTGGACGTCGTCCCTCGACCGCGACGCCTACATAGCCGGGGTCCGCCGGATACGCGAGCACATCGCGGCCGGCGAGGTCTACCAGGCGAACCTCTGCCGGGTGATGACCGCGCCCCTGCCGGACCCGGACGCCTCCGACATGGACGCGCTGACCGCCCTGCTGGCGCACGGCAACCCCGCCCCGTACGCGGGCACCGTCCGCCTCCCGGCGCACGGCGTGGAGGTGGCGACCGCCTCCCCCGAGCTGTTCCTGCGCCGCACCGGCCGCGTGGTGGAGTCCGGCCCGATCAAGGGCACCGGGCGCACGCGCGAGGACCTGCTGGAGAAGGACCACGCCGAGAACGTGATGATCGTGGACCTCGTCCGCAACGACCTGGGCCGCGTCTGTACGACGGGCTCCGTCACCGTGCCCGCGCTGTGCGCCGTGGAGCAGCACCCCGGGCTGGTGCACCTGGTCTCCACCGTCCGCGGCGAGCTGGCGGACGGCGCGGGCTGGCCGGAGCTGTTCGCGGCGACGTTCCCGCCCGGGTCGGTGACCGGCGCGCCGAAGAGCAGCGCGCTGCGGATCATCGACGCGCTGGAGACGGCCCCGCGCGGACCGTACTGCGGCGGGATCGGCTGGGTGGACGCCGACCGCGGCACGGGCGAGCTGGCCGTCGGCATCCGCACGTTCTGGATCGACCGCCGCTCCCCCGGGGGTCCCGTGCTCCGTTTCGGCACGGGAGCGGGCATCACGTGGGGTTCGGACCCGGTGCGCGAGTGGGAGGAGACCGAGCTCAAGGCGTCGCGTCTGCTCGCGGTAGCGTCGGGAGCACACGCACCGATCCAAGGAGCACGTAGGTGAACATCTGGCTCGACGGGGCACTGCGCGACACCCAGGACGCCCGGGTGTCCGTCCTCGACCACGGTCTGACGGTCGGCGACGGCGTCTTCGAGACGGTCAAGGCGACGGACGGACGGCCGTTCGCGCTGACCCGCCATCTCAAGCGCCTGGCGACCTCCGCCCGCGGCCTCGGCCTGCCCGAGCCGGATCTGGACGAGGTACGCCGTGCCTGCGCCGAGGTGCTCGCCGCCAACCCGATGCCGCTGGGCCGCCTGCGCATCACGTACACCGGCGGTCTGTCGCCGCTGGGCTCGGATCGCGGGGCGGACGGCCCGACGCTGGTCGTGGCCCTGGGCGAGACCACGCGCCGGCCGGACACCACGGCCGTCGTCACCGTGCCCTGGACGCGCAACGAGCGCAGCGCGATCGCGGGCCTGAAGACCACGTCGTACGCCGAGAACGTCGTCGGTCTGGCCCGGGCCCGCGAGGCGGGCGCCTCCGAGGCCCTGCTCGCCAACACCCGCGGCCGGCTGTGCGAGGGCACCGGGTCGAACGTCTTCGTCGTGCTGAACGGCGAGCTGCACACCCCGCCCGTCGACTCCGGCTGCCTGGCGGGCATCACGCGCCGGCTGATCGTGGAGTGGACCGGGGCGCAGGAGACGGACCTGCCGTTCGAGGCGCTGCAGGAGGCGGAGGAGATCTTCCTGACGTCCTCGCTGCGCGACGTGCAGGCCGTCCACCGGCTCGACGGCCGCGACCTGCCCGGCACACCGGGTCCGGTCACCGCGAAGGCCATGCGGGTCTTCGACGAGCGTTCCGCGGCGGACATCGATCCGTAAGGCCAGTCAGGAGGGGGCATGACGACGACACTCCGGCCCACCGGACCGGAAAGACCCGAGGCGGACGGCGGCCGCTCCCGCGACTACGAGGTGTGCGTGAACGGCCGCCCCGTCGGCTCCGTCCACGTCCGCACCGACGAGCGCGGCGGGCCGGAGGCCGGCCGGATCCGCGATCTGCGGATCGCGGAGCCCGACCGGCACTGCGGGCGGGGCACGGTCGCCGCGCTCGCCGCCGAGGAGGTGCTGCGCGGCTGGGGCTGCCGGCGGATCCTGATCTCCGTACCCGCCTCGGCCACCACCGCCCTGGGCCTCGCGTCGGCGCTCGGTTACGTCGAGACCGGCCGCCGGCTGTCCAAGACGCTTACGGGGCCGCCGGACCTCCCGCCCGGCAGCGAGCCCCGGCCGCTGACCCGGATCGAGTACCCGGCGTGGCAGGAGGCGGCGGCCGCCGCCTTCGTCGAGGTGCGCGTGCGGGCCGGCACCCCCCGGGAGCTCGCCGAGCGGTCGGTCGACGAGTCCTACCGGGTGCAGCTGCCCCAGGGCGCCGACACACCCGGGAACGCGCTGCTGGTCCTGGGCCACGAGGGCACGGACGTCGGCTACGTGTGGGTCGCGCCGCGGCGCCCGTACGAGCCGTACGGCTGGGTCTTCGACGTGGAGGTCCACCCCGCGTACCGGGGACGCGGCCACGGGCGCACGCTGATGCTGCTCGCCGAGCGGGAGTGCCTGGCGGCCGGCGTGGACCGGCTGGGTCTGAACGTCTTCGCCGACAACCCGGTGGCCCTGCGGCTGTACGAGTCGCTGGGCTACACCCCGGCCGAGTTCCACTTCACCAAGCCCCTGCGCTGAGGGCCCGGCCGCCCGCACCCCGACGACCTGGAAGACTGACTCCCATGACAGACCACGCCCCCGCCCCCGTCCGCCCCGTGCTCGACGTCTGGTGCGAGCTGCAGTGCCCCGACTGCCGTACGGCGCTTCAGGACGTCCACGCGCTGCGGGAGCGCTACGGGGACCGGCTGGAGATCCGGCTGCGGCACTTCCCCCTCGACAAGCACAAGCACGCCCTGGCGGCCGCCCAGGCCGCGGAGGAGGCGGCCGAGCAGGGGCAGGGCTGGCCGTACACCGAGGCGGTGCTGGCGCGCGTGGAGGAGTTCGACTCCCGGGGCGAGGCGCTGCTGGCCGAGGTGGCGCGGGAGCTGGGGCTGGACGCGGACGAGCTGGAGACGGCGCTGGTCGACGGCCGCCACTTCCTGGCCGTGGACGCCGACGTGGCGGAGGGCAGGGCGATCGGCGTCACGGGCACCCCGACGTACGAGATCGCCGGGCAGCGGCTCGACGGCGGGCAGAGCCAGGAGGGGCTGCGGGAGCGCATCGAGGAGATCGTGGACGGCCTCCTCGGCTGAGACGCGGGGCCTTCACCCGCACCGGAACGCGGCGCCTCGCCTGCGACGCGGGGTCCTCGCCCCGCGCCCGGCGGCCTCAGATCCCGTGCTTCTTCAGGATCGCCTCGATATCGGAGAAGTCCTCGCCCGACTCCGACGACTTCGCCCGGCGGGCCGGGGCGCGTGACGGCTCCAGTGCGGCGGGGGTGGGGCCCGGTTCGGCGGCGCGCCGGGTCGCCTGGCCGTCGACGCGGCCGGGCGCCTTGTCGGCACCCAGGCGGGACAGGACGTAGAGGATCACGGACAGGGCGATCACGGCGAAGCCGGCCCAGACGGTGGGCTTGAAGACCAGATCGGTGGCCCAGTCGCCGACGGCCGTGCCGATCTTGCCCCCGAGCTTCACCAGTCCGGCCATGGCCAGCCCGATCGGCAGCAGCGACCAGGCGGCGATCTTCGTCGCACGCCGGAAGCGGCGCCGGTACGCCGTCAGGAACGCGACGGCCAGGCCCGCCGCGGACAGTGCGGCACAGACGGTCGCGGTGAACATACCTCCGGTCGTGGTGAACATACCTCCATCGTGCACCCGCGCACGGCCGCCGGGCCATGGTGCGCGGGCGCACTCAGGGAGAAGTCGGGGACGGTCTCATCCGCAGGAACCACCCGGGTCCCCGCTCACCACCGGATGAGGTCGTGCGCCCCGGTGAGGGCGATGAGCCCGCCGATGACCGTGAGGAACAGCATCAGCGGGGGCTGGGAGAGGGCGAAGAGGCAGCCGCGCGGCTCGGGGGCGGCGGACTGCTGGGGGTGTGGGACGGGGTCCTCGGTCGTGTACGCCATGGCGGCACCGATGATGGCGCAGGAGGGCACCGGGGCGAGGGCAACACGCGCTTTTTGGCCGGGAGTTCATTCGTCAGAGCGCCCCGCCCGTCACCCCGTCGAGACGTCCGCCTCACGCCGGCGCGCCCGGTAGGCAGCGACATGCAGCCGGTTTCCGCAGGTACGGCTGGAGCAGTACCTGCGGGAGCGGTTGCGCGACAGGTCGACGAAGGCGCGCCCGCAGTCCGGGGCCTCGCAGCGGCGCAGCCGCTCCTGCTCCCCCGCGACCACCAGGAACGCCAGCGCCATGCCGCAGTCGGCGGCCAGATGCTGGGCCAGGGAGGCGCCGGGGGCGAAGTAGTGGATGTGCCAGTCGTAGCCGTCGTGGTCGGTCAGCCGCGGCGTCGTGCCCGCCTCGGCGACCAGCTCGTTCAGCAGTCCCGCGGCGCTGCGGGCGTCGCCGGCGGCGAACACCTTCGCGAAGCGGTCCCGCACGGCGCGCACCTCGGCGACATCGCGGTCGCCGAGATCGTGGGCGCCGCTGATGTCGTGCTCCGCGACGAACCGGCGCAGCGCCTCCACGTCGGTGAGCCCCTCCGCGAGCGGGTCGCTACCCGCCGTGTTCAGCAGGCCGACCACCGCGTCCAGAGCGCACCGGGTGTCGTGATTGATCAACACGGGTCTCCCCACAGCCGTAACGCGTCACCCCGTGCCACCGACAATAACGTCAGCACGGCACCGGCGTCGCGGATGGTCCGCGGCGGCGATGCCGTGCTGGTTCTCTGTGCGGTTGTCTCCGCGCTCGCCGTCTCCCCGAGTCGGACGGCGGCGGACGCCTGGTCTAGCTCTCCGCGAGGATGTGGGAGAGCTCCGTGTCGAGATCGAAATGCCGGTGTTCGGTTCCGGGTGGGACGGCGGCGTCGGTCCGCTTCAGGAACGACTCCAGGGCACGCGCGGGGGCTTCCAGGAGGGCCTCGCCCTCCGGGGAGCTCAGGGCGATGCAGACGACGCCCTGTCCGTGGCTCCGGGACGGCCAGACGCGGACGTCACCGGTTCCGGTGGGACGGTGCAGACCTTCGGCGAGGAGGTCGCGGGCGAACACCCATTCGACCGTCTCCTCGGCTCCGGTGTGGAAGGTGGCGTGCACGGCGTAGGGGTCCGCCGTGTCGTACCGCAGACCCGCCGGGACGGGCAGAGAGGACTCGCTCGACACAACGAGGCGCAGGTGCAGCTCGCAGCTGACCGTGGTGTTCATAAGCGCCAGGGCCTTTCGCTCAGTGTGCGCTCGGGGATTCGCACGTCGGCGAAGTCGACATGCCACCTACGGGGGGGTTGTAAACCCCTCTGACCGTTTTGTGATGATTTAGGTACTTCGTATGGCCTAGCGCCGGTTCTAAGCACTCGGCCATTCCGGTGAAGTACCGCGCTCAGGTAGTTTGGGCTGCATGAATGCGGAGAGTAACGGAGGTGGCCGTTCCGTCCCGGTAGACACGACGGACGGCGCGGCGACGGGGCCGGGAGACAACCCGGTCGAGGGAACGGGCGAGGTCGCCAAGGAACCGGGGCCCCGGATCTCGAAGGCCCCGAAGTTCATCCAGGCGCGGCGCTCGCTGCACCTGAGCTGGCAGGTCGGCGTCTTCGTCGTGGGACTGGCGATCGTCGCCCTCGGCGTCGTCATGCTGCCCCTGCCGGGACCCGGCTGGGTGGTGATCTTCCTGGGCATGGCGGTCTGGGCGACCGAGTTCGTCTGGGCCCAGGTCGTGCTGCACTGGACGAAGCGCAAGGTCACGGAGGCGGCGCAGCGGGCACTGGACCCCAAGGTCCGGCGGCGGAACATCACGCTGACCGCCATCGGCTGCGTGATCGCCGGCGCACTGCTGGCGGCGTACGTCGCGAAGTACGGCTTCGAGATGCCCTGGAACATCGAACGCTGACCCGCCCCGGCGCGGGCGGGCCGCCACGGGGGCGTCACGAGCACCCCCTGACATGCGGTAACGTAGTCCCTGCGCCCGGGCGATTAGCTCAGCGGGAGAGCACTTCGTTCACACCGAAGGGGTCACTGGTTCGATCCCAGTATCGCCCACCCCGACGCATGAAGGCCGCAGACTTGAGTCTGTGGCCTTTACGCATTACCGCTTCCGCAGCGAGTGGCGGATCGACGCGCCCCCCGACGCCGTCTACGGCGTGCTGGAACGAACCGAGGAGTACCCCCGGTGGTGGCCGCAGGTGCGGGAGGTGCGGCGGCTCGACGGCGCGTCCGGCCGGCTTCGCTTCCGCTCCTTCCTGCCGTACACGCTGCACGTCCAGGGGCACGAGCGGCGGCACGACGCCGGCGCGCGGGTGCTGGAGCTCGGGATGAGCGGGGACCTGGTGGGGTACGCGCGCTTCACCGTGCACGCCAACGGGCGTGGTTCGCGCGCCCTGTTCGAGCAGGAGGTCGAGGTGACACCCCGGTTGATGCGGTGGCTCGCACTGCCGGGCCGGCCGCTCTTCGTGGCCAACCACGCCTGGATGATGCGGGGCGGACAGCGGGGGCTGAGACGGCTGCTGGAGGAACGGGTTTGAACACCCGGCCCCGAGCCCTGTAATGTTCAACCCGCGCCACGGCGCAGCGGGCGATTAGCTCAGCGGGAGAGCACTTCGTTCACACCGAAGGGGTCACTGGTTCGATCCCAGTATCGCCCACCGCACACGAGAGCGATCCGAGGCCGGGAAACCGGACCGGATCGCTCTCGTCGTCTCCGGGTCACGCCGCCTGGCGCAGGTCCGGGCGCAGCGGCCACGCCGGGTCCACGACCTCCTCCGTACCGGACTTCTGGAACCACGCCTGCAGCCCGCGCGCCTGCGCCGCGTGCCACACCGCCTGACGGGCGTGCAGTTCGGCCGGGCGGTGCCCGCCTATCCGCTCCGTGTAGCGCCTGCCTATCGCCCGTACGACCGACAGCGCCGCCACCGCGTCCGCCGCCGCGTCGTGGGCGTCCTCCAGCGTCACCTCGTACGTGCCGCACAGATCGGTCAGCGTGCGCCGGCCGCGGCGGTAGCGGTCCAGATGCTTGTCCAGCACCCGGGGATCCAGCACGCACAGCGGACTGGCACCCAGATACGCCGACAGCGACGAATTGCGGTGCCGGCGCAACTCGCGGTCCAGCAGCGTCAGATCGAACGGCGCGTTCATCACCACCAGCGGCACACCCGCCGCCGACTGCGCCGCCAGCGCCCGGCCGACCTCCTCCATCACCGGCGACGGCCAGCGGCCGAAACGCTGCAGATGGGACTCGGTCAGCCCGTGTATCTCCGTCGCCGCGCTCGGCACCTGGACGCCCGGCGAGACCAGCCAGCGGGTGATGCGCGGCGGCGACGTCGCCTGATGCTGCACGACCAGCGCCGCCGACACGATGCGATCGTGCTCGACGTCCACGCCCGTCGTCTCGGTGTCGAACGCCGCGAGCGGCCCTTCGTACCAGAGTGTGGTCGACTCCAAGACGCCAACTCCCTGCTCTCGCCCCGTTGGTATTGCCAACTCCCCGCCCCGACCTGGTCATACCCGCATCCGCAACTGGTCGAACGAGCTTCGTTTGGCCGTTACTTGGAGTGGCGACAACCAGTAAGAGAACGGACAGCACAATTCCGGAAGGCAGTTGGGGCCATGGCGCTCGCGCAGCCCGAATCCGGTGGGCTGATAGCGGGGCGGCAGACGCAGCAGCTGCGCGGCCGGCTCGCGACCACCGCTTGCATGGAGACCCTCCAGGTCGGCTATCTGCACGCCGTGGCCGCCGCCGCCGGCTGCACCCTCGCCCAGCCCTTTCCGGACAGCGGCATCGACTGGCACGTCAGCCACAGCGCACCGGGCCACGCCGTCGACGACGAGGTCACCATCAAGGTGCAGCTCAAGGCCACTTACCAGATCCCGCCCCGGCCCAAGGGCCCCGCCTTCCCCTTCACCCTGGACAACGCCCATTTGCAGAAGCTGGCCCGCACCCCCGTCTCCGTCCACAAGATCCTCGTCGTGATGCTCGTCCCGCGGACCCAGGACGAATGGCTGCGCGCCGGACACGACCGCCTCGAACTGCGGCACTGCTGCTACTGGGTGAACCTCGCCGGCCACCCGGTCACGGGACGGACGAAGACCGTCGTCCGCATCCCCACCGCGCGCGTCTTCGACGACCGCGCGCTCTGCGAGATCATGACCCGGGTCGGCAAGGGAGGGCGACCATGAACCACCCGGCACCGATGACGGCGCCCGACCCCGCGACAGCGGATCCCGCCGTCCTCAGCGCCCTGCTGGCCCGCCACGGATGGCAGCGCCACGGGGCAACGGCGGCCCGCTACGCACGCTGGACCCCGCCGGGCACCGGGCCCGGCGGGGTCAGTCTCCTCGTGCCCCGGGACCGCTCCTTCCCCGACAGCACCGATCTGCTGGCCGAGGCCCTGCAGGCCCTCGAACACAGCGCCGCGCCCTCGGCCCGCGAGATCCTCGTGGGCCTCGCCGTCCCCAGCGACGAGATCCGCTGGGAACAGGACCTGCCCGACGGCACCGCCACCCCCGCCTGGGCCGCCGCCGAACAGCTGCGCGGCGCGGCCCGCTCCCTGCTGCTGGCGGCGGTCCTGGCCGTACGGGAACGGGCCGGCTACCACGGCGCCCGGCACCGCCGGCAGGCCGAGGCGGAGCTGGAGCGCGTGCTGGTCGGCCCCGTGTCCGGCGCCGGACGGCTGACGGCCTTCGTGCCCGTACCGGCCGGGCGGCCCGCCGTGGCGGTGCTCCACGGGGCGCTGCAGGGCGTACGGGACGCCATCGACTACGAGCGGGCCACCGGCGGCATGGAGACTTTCGACGCGGCCGTACAGCTCGGCGTGTGCAGCGAGCTGACGGGGGCCCTCGTCTCGCTGATCCGCGGCACCCAGGGCGTACGCATCTCCCTCGGCTGGGCCCCGGCCACCGGCGGTCCTGCCGGGCTCTCGACCCGCCCCGAGCCGGTGCACTTCTCCCCCGGCGACCTGGAGACCCTGCGGATCGCGGGCCGCCGGTACCGGCGCGACGAGCCCTCGATCCCGGTACGGATCACCGCCTCCGTCATCCGCATGCGCCGCGACCGGCCGAACGGCCCCGGCCGGGTCCGCCTGCAGATCCTCGCCGGCGCCGAGGTCACCGCCGTACGGGCCACGCTGGACGAGGAGGCGTACCGCATCGCGGGCCAGGCCCATCTCGTCGGGCTGCCCATCCGGCTCAGCGGGCGCCTCGAGAGCCGGGGCGGGTTCCGCCGGGTCACGGGCGTGGACGGGGTGACGCCGGTGGAGCTGGAGGAGGCGGAACGGGACCGGATGCTGAAGTCGCTCCACGAGAACCTGGACTTCTTCGAGGAGGCCTGCGGGGGGTGAGGGGCGCCGTTTTCCGTCGGGGCGGCCCGGCTCGGTACGATTCAGGCCGCACCGCCTACGGCGGTGCCCGAACCGTTCGTGAAGAAGATCCAGCCCCGAGGAGCTACCCGTGTCCGACGTCAACGTGATCGTCAAACGCGAATCCGCCGAGCCGGAAGAGCGCGTGGTCACGACGGGTACGACGGCCGGCGCGCTCTTCGAGGGAGAGCGCACCGTCGTCGCCGCGCGGGTCGCGGGCCAGCTGAAGGACCTGTCGTACGAGCTCGCCGCCGGCGACGAGGTCGAGCCGGTGGAGATCTCCTCCGAGGACGGCCTGAACATCCTGCGCCACTCCACGGCCCACGTCCTGGCGCAGGCCGTGCAGGAGCTGTTCCCCGATGCCAAGCTCGGCATCGGCCCGCCCATCAAGGACGGCTTCTACTACGACTTCGACGTCGAGAAGCCGTTCCACCCGGACGATCTCAAGCGCATCGAGAAGAAGATGCAGGAGATCCAGAAGCGCGGCCAGCGCTTCGCGCGCCGCGTGACCACGGACGAGGACGCCCGCGAGGAGCTGGCGGACGAGCCGTACAAGCTGGAGCTGATCGGCCTGAAGGGCTCGGCCGCCGAGGCCGCCGAGGGCGCGTCCGCCGAGGTCGGCGCGGGCGAGCTGACGATCTACGACAACCTCGACGCCAAGACCGGCGAGCTGTGCTGGAAGGACCTGTGCCGCGGGCCGCACCTGCCCACGACGCGGATGATCCCGGCGTTCAAGCTGATGCGGTCCGCCGCGGCGTACTGGCGGGGCAGCGAGAAGAACCCGCAGCTCCAGCGGATCTACGGCACCGCGTGGCCGTCGAAGGACGAGCTGAAGGCGTATCTGGAGTTCCTCGCCGAGGCGGAGAAGCGCGACCACAGGAAGCTGGGGTCGGAGCTCGACCTGTTCTCCATCCCGGAGGAGATCGGCTCCGGGCTGGCCGTCTTCCACCCGCGGGGCGGCATCATCCGCCGGGTCATGGAGGACTACTCGCGGCGGCGGCACGAGGAGGCGGGCTACGAGTTCGTCTACACGCCGCACGCCACGAAGGGGAAGCTCTTCGAGAAGTCCGGCCACCTGGACTGGTACGCCGACGGCATGTACCCGCCCATGCAGCTGGACGAGGGCACGGACTACTACCTGAAGCCCATGAACTGCCCCATGCACAACCTGATCTTCGACGCGCGGGGGCGGTCGTACCGTGAGCTGCCGCTGCGGCTGTTCGAGTTCGGGACGGTGTACCGGTACGAGAAGTCGGGCGTCGTGCACGGGCTGACGCGGGCGCGGGGCTTCACGCAGGACGACGCGCACATCTACTGCACCAAGGAGCAGATGGCGGACGAGCTGGACTCGCTGCTGACCTTCGTGCTGAACCTGCTGCGGGACTACGGTCTCGACGACTTCTACCTGGAGCTGTCGACCAAGGACCCGGAGAAGTCCATCGGCTCCGACGAGGTCTGGGAGGAGGCCACCGAGACCCTGCGCCAGGCGGCGGAGAAGCAGGGGCTCGAGCTGGTCCTGGACCCGGGCGGGGCGGCGTTCTACGGGCCGAAGATCTCGGTCCAGGCGAAGGACGCGATCGGGCGGACCTGGCAGATGTCGACGATCCAGGTGGACTTCAACCTGCCGGAGCGCTTCGACCTGGAGTACACGGGTCCCGACGGTACGAAGCAGCGGCCGGTCATGATCCACCGGGCGCTGTTCGGGTCGATCGAGCGGTTCTTCGCGGTGCTGCTGGAGCACTACGCGGGCGCGTTCCCGGCGTGGCTGGCGCCCGTGCAGGCGGTGGGCATCCCGGTGGGCGACGGGCATGTGGAGTACCTGGAGGAGTTCGCCGGTGAGGCGCGGCGGCGGGGGCTGCGGGTGGAGGTCGACTCGTCCTCGGACCGGATGCAGAAGAAGATCCGCAACCACCAGAAGGCCAAGGTGCCGTTCATGATCATCGTCGGTGACGACGACATGACCGGCGGCACGGTGTCCTTCCGCTACCGCGACGGGTCGCAGAAGAACGGGATCCCCCGTGACCAGGCGCTCGCGGAGCTGGTCGACGTGGTGGAGCGCCGGGTCCAGGTCTGACGTACGACGCGTGGGGCGGTCCTGCCTGGGTGGGGCCGCCCCTCGGTCTGTCCGTTCGGGCGGCCACATATGCTTGCTCGCATGACGAGTGAGCCGGAGCTGCAGATCGGGGTGGGTTCGCCGGACGCCTTCCAGCGGCTGTGGACCCCCCACCGTATGGCGTACATCCAGGGGGAGAACAAGCCGACGAGCGGTGACGCCGGCGACGGGTGCCCGTTCTGCAGCATCCCGGCGAAGTCCGACGAGGACGGGCTGATCGTGGCGCGCGGCGAGACGGTGTACGCGGTGCTGAACCTGTACCCGTACAACGGCGGTCACATGATGGCCGTACCGTACCGGCACGTCGCGGACTACACGGACCTGACGCAGGACGAGACGCTGGAGCTCGCGGACTTCACGAAGCGCGCGATGGCGGCACTCCGCCACGCCTCGGGCGCGCAGGGCTTCAACCTCGGCATCAACCAGGGCCCGGTGGCCGGCGCGGGCATCGCCGCGCACCTGCACCAGCACATCGTGCCGCGCTGGGGCGGCGACACGAACTTCATGCCGGTGGTGGGGCACACGAAGGTGCTCCCGCAGCTGCTGGCGGACACCCGCCGAATGCTGGCGGAGGCGTGGCCGAAGGCGTGAGTGCGGGGCCCGGTCAGGTGGCCGGGCGGGCGGCGTAGAAGGCTACTGCTGCGGCTGCGCCGACGTTGAGGGAGTCGACGTCGTGGGCCATCGGGATGCGGATCCATTCGTCTGCCGCCACCAGGGCGCGGCGGCTGAGGCCCGCGCCTTCCGCGCCCACCATCAGGGCTGCCCGGTCGAGCTTGTGGGGGGCTGCCTCGTCGATGGGGACGGCCTTGTCGGCGGGGGTGAGTGCGAGGATCGTGAAGCCTGCCTCGCGGACCGTTTCGA
Source organism: Streptomyces sp. NPDC051940 (assembly GCF_040680895.1). Classification (NCBI taxonomy): domain Bacteria; kingdom Bacillati; phylum Actinomycetota; class Actinomycetes; order Kitasatosporales; family Streptomycetaceae; genus Streptomyces; species Streptomyces sp. NPDC051940. The sequence continues at coordinate 17,982 of NZ_JBFAXR010000084.1, forward strand.
GGTCGCGGGGCCAGCGGTCGAGGCGGGCGTAGGGGACGGTGAAGACGGCGCCCATGGAGACCTTGACGCTGCGGCGGTAGAGGGGGTCGGCGCAGTCCGGGGAGAGCAGGACGGCGTCCATGCCGAGGGCCGCGGCGCTGCGGAAGATGGCGCCGATGTTGGTGTGGTCGTTGACGGCTTCCATGATGGCGACGCGGCGGGCCGAGGCGAGGACGTCCGCCGGGTCGGGCAGTGGTTTGCGCTGCATGGAGGCGAGGGCGCCGCGGTGGACGTGGTAGCCGGTGACCTGTTCGGCGAGTTCCGGGGTGACGACGTAGACGGGGGCCGGGACCTCGCCGATGACGTCCTGCATCTGGTCGACCCACTTGGATTCCAGCAGCATCGAGCGCATCTCGTAGCCCGCCCGGCGGGCGCGGCGGATGACCTTCTCGCCCTCGGCGATGAACAGGCCCTCCGCGGGCTCGCGTCGGCGGCGCAGTTCGACGTCGGTGAGGCCGGTGTAGTCCGCGAGCCTGGGGTCGTCGGGGTCTTCGATCGTGATGAGTCCGTCCACGGCTCCGATACTGCCTTACCGGGGGGTGTCCGTCAGGGGCGTTGTCCCGGCGCGGTCGACGACGTCGCCGATGACGATGACCGCGGGCGGGCGGATGTCCTGTTCGCGGACGGTCGCTGCGATGGCGGACAGGGGGCCGGTGACGAGGCGCTGGGTGGCCATCGTGCCCTCCTGGACGACGGCGACGGGGGTGTCGGCGGGCCGGCCGTGGGCGATGAGGGTGTCGGCGATGGCGGCGAGGCGTTCGACGCCCATGAGGACGACGAGGGTGCCGCGGGTCTGCGCGAGGGCCGCCCAGTTGGTGAGGGAGCGGGCGTCGTCGGGGGCGACGTGGCCGCTGACGACCGTGAACTCGTGGGCGACTCCCCGGTGGGTGACCGGGATGCCGACGGCGCCGGGGACGCTGATGGCGCTGGTGACGCCGGGGACGACCGTGCAGGGGATGCCGGCCTCGGCGAGGGCCTCGGCCTCCTCCATGCCGCGGCCGAAGACGAACGGGTCGCCGCCCTTGAGCCGGACGACGGACTTGCCGGCCTTGGCGTGTTCGATGAGGGCGTTGTTGATGGCCTCCTGGGCCATGTAGCGCCCGTAGGGGATCTTCGCGGCGTCGATGACCTCGACGTGGGCGGGGAGTTCGTCGAGGAGGTCGCGGGGGCCGAGGCGGTCGGCGATGACGACGTCGGCCTCGGCGAGCAGGCGGCGTCCGCGCACGGTGATGAGGTCGGGGTCGCCGGGGCCGCCGCCGACGAGGGCGACGCCGGGGGTGCGTTCGCGGTGGTGCGGGGCGGCGATGGTGCCGTTGTGCAGGCCCTGGACGATGGCGTCGCGGACGGCGGCGGAGCGGCGCGGGTCGCGGCCGGTGAGGACGGCGACGGTGACGCCTTCGCTGCGTCCGGTGGCGGGGGTCCAGGCGGTGGCCTGTGCGGCGTCGTCGCTGCGTACGCACCAGACGCGGTGGATCTCGGCCTCGGCGGAGGCGCGGGTGTTGGCGTCGGGGTCGCTGGTGGCCACGAGGGCGTACCAGGCGTCCGCGAGGTCGCCGTCGCGGTAGGGGCGCCGCTCCCAGTGGATCTCGCCGCCGGTGGCCATGGCCTCGACGGAGGGGGTGGCGGTCGGCGATACGAGGGTCACCCGGGCGCCCGCGGCGATCAGCGCCGGGAGGCGGCGCTGGGCGACCTGGCCTCCGCCGAGCACGACGACCTTCTTGCCTTCGAGGCGGAGTCCTACGGGGTACGTCATGGGGATGATCTCCTCTGGTGCGCTGGTCCGACGATATACCGCCGGGTCGGGCCCGGTGACCGTGGGATTCCTCACGGCGACGCTCCGCTACGGCGGGTGCGGGCGCACAGCGTGAGGGGGCTTCCGCCGACGGGTCGGCGGAAGCCCCCTCGGGGTCCGGGTGGGGTGTCAGCCCTTCTCGGTGACCCCTGCGGCGTCGAAGGTGGCGACCTCGTGCATGGCGCGCGCGGCGGACTGGACGACGGGGAGCGCGAGCAGTGCGCCCGTGCCCTCGCCGAGCCGCAGGTCGAGGTCGATCAGCGGGCGCAGGCCGAGCTTGGTGAGGGCGGCCGAGTGGCCGGGCTCGGCGGAGCGGTGCCCGGCGACGCACGCGGCCAGCGCCTCGGGGGCGATGGCGCGGGCGACGAGCGCCGCCGCGCCGGCGCTCACGCCGTCGAGGATGACCGGCGTACGCATCGAAGCGCCGCCGAGGATGAAGCCGACGAGGGCCGCGTGCTCCAGGCCGCCGACGGCGGCGAGGACGCCGACGGGGTCGGAGGCGTCGGGCTTGTGGAGGTCCAGGGCGTGGCGGACGACGTCGACCTTGCGGGCGTGGGTCTCGTCGTTGATGCCCGTGCCGCGGCCGGTGACCTCCGCCGGGTCGGAGTCGGTGTAGACGGAGATGAGCGCGGCGGACGCGGTGGTGTTGGCGATGCCCATCTCGCCGGTGAGCAGCGCCCTGTTGCCGGCGGTCACCAGGTCGCGGGCGGTCTCGATGCCGACCTCGATGGCCTTCAGGGTCTCCTCGCGGGTCATCGCGGCGCCGGTGGAGAAGTCGGCCGTGCCGGCGCGGACCTTGCGCGGCACCAGGCCGGGTGTGGCGGGCAGTTCGGCCGCGACGCCGACGTCGACCACGCACACCTCGGCGCCGACCTGGGCGGCGAAGGCGTTGCAGACCGCGCCGCCGCCGAGGAAGTTGGCCACCATCTGGGCGGTGACCTCCTGCGGCCAGGGGGTGACGCCCTGGGCGTGCACGCCGTGGTCGCCGGCGAAGATGGCGACGGCGGCGGGTTCCGGCACGGGGGGCGGGCACTTGCGGGACAGGCCGCACAGCTGGGCGGAGATGATCTCCAGCATTCCCAGCGAGCCGGCGGGCTTGGTCATCCGCTTCTGGCGCTCCCACGCCTCGCCGAGCGCCTTCGCGTCCAGCGGGCGGATGAGGTCGAGGGTCTCCATCAGCAGGTCGTGCGGGTCCTCGCCGGGCAGGGCGCGGCGGCCGTACGTCTCCTCGTGGACGACCCACGACAGGGGGCGGCGCTTGGACCAGCCGGCCTGGACCAGCTCCGGCTCCTCCGGGAACTCGTCGACGTAACCGACGCACAGGTACGCCACGATGTCGAGGTGCTCGGGGAGTTCCAGCTCCCGGCACAGCTCGCGCTCGTCGAAGAAGCTGACCCAGCCGACGCCCAGTCCCTCGGCGCGCGCGGCGAGCCAGAGGTTCTCCACGGCGAGCGCGGAGGAGTACGGGGCCATCTGCGGCTGCGTGTGGCGGCCCAGGGTGTGGCGGCCGCCGCGGGTGGGGTCGGCGGTGACGACGATGTTGACCGGGGTGTCGAGGATGGCCTCGACCTTCATCTCCTTGAACTGCTTCGCCCGGCCCTTGGGCAGCGACGCCGCGTACGCCTCGCGCTGGCGCCCGGCCAGTTCGTGCATCTTGCGGCGGGTGTCCTCGGAGCGGATGACGAGGAAGTCCCAGGGCTGGGAGTGGCCGACGCTGGGGGCCGTGTGGGCGGCCTCCAGGACGCGCATGAGGACCTCGTGCGGGACGGGGTCGGGGCGGAAGCCGTTGCGGATGTCGCGGCGTTCGCGCATCACGCGGTGCACGGCCTCGCGGGCGTGGGTGTCGAAGGCCGCGGCGGGGGCGGCCTTCGCCGGCTCGGCGGGGGCCGGGTGCGGGTCGGCGGGGGCCTGGTCCGACTCGGCGGTGGCCGGCTGCGCTTCCTCGGCCGGGGCTTCGGGTTCGGCGTCCGTGGCCGGGGCGGGGTTCTCGCCCGTCGCGGGCTGCGGGGCCTCGGCGGGGGTGTCCGCCTCGGCGGGCTGCGGGACGTCGAGGGGCTGCGGCTCCGCGGCGGGCTGCGGGGTGTCGACGGCCTGCGGTTCCGCGGCGGGCTGCGGCGCCTCGGCAGCCGGCTCGGGCGACAGGTCCGCCGACGGCTCGGCCGGGGTGGTGTCCTGCTCGTCCTGAACGACCGTTTCTGCACCACCGGCCGGTGCCGGGACCGGCGCCACCAGGGCGTCGGCGAGCGCCATGTGGGCCACCGGGGCGGGCTCCTGGCCCGGTACGGCCTCGGGCATCGGCTCCGGCGCGGGCGCCGGTACCCCGCTCCACGACGCGGGCTGCGGCGGGATCTGGCCGAGCTGCGGGCCGGGGAGGTCGGCGACAGTGACGTCGAGGTACTCGGGCCCGGTGGTCGGCGGACCGGGGACCCGCACCGGCACCGGCTGCGACTGCGGCTGGGCCATGGCGGGCGGCGGCGTCGGCTCGGCGGCCGCCATCGCGTCGACGGGGGGCGCGGCCATCACGTCGGCGACCGCCGGGGTCTGCGCCTCCTGCGGCACCGGTACGGCCACGGGGTGGGCCGCCACGGCCGCGACGCCGTTCACGGTCTGCGCGGGTGCGGACAGCACCGGCTGCGCGGGCGTGGCCATCACGGGCTCAACCGGCAGGACGGGCGCGGCCACCGGCTCTCCGGGCGCGGTCTGCATCTGCGCGGGGTTGTCCACCGGCTGCGCGACGGCATCGGCCACCGGCATCACGGGCGCGGGCTGCGGCGTCACCGGCGCCTGCGCGCCGACCGGCACGGGCTGCGCCGCGACGACGGGCTGCGCGACACCCTCAACTCCCCCTGCGGCCGCGGGCGCCACGCCCTCGAACGCACCGGCCACCGGCGTAAATCCGGAGTCCGTCGCGGCGAACGGCGACGGCATCGGTGTGGGCGGCGTCGCGGGTCCGCGGTCGGCCAGGGAGCGCACCACTCCGGCGGACTGCGCCGGCACGGGCGGTCCCATGTGCAGGGGGCGGCGGGGCTGGGCGGTCTGCGCCGCCGGCTGCTCACTCCACGCGCCCTGCGAACCGGGCAGGAAGAGCAGGTCGTCGTCCTCCCCCACGGCCTCGCCGGTGTCGGCGAACCCGTACTCCGCCGGCGCCTGCGGGCCCGGCTGCGGGTCCGGAACGACCGACGCCTGGGGGCCGCCCGCGTTCTCCGGCTGTCCCTCCGGGAGCCTGCCGGTGTCAGTCATGCGTACGTACCCCTCGCCCATCGCTCGTGCTCCTTCCAACCGCTCGTCCGCCCCGCCCCACCGTCGCGAACCGTCCGCCCGCACCAACAACGAGCGCACGCGCCACGCGGCACGATTCACCCGGAGTGTTCAGATTGACCGATTAGTGCACCGTCGCATTGCCGTCAATCCGCCCGGATGGAACGCCGCTTCCTCACGGCTTTCCGTGTACGCAGCGCCACCGCCCAACTCCGGGCGAGGCACGGCACAACGATCGGCCAGCCTACCTGCCCGCGCGGGCGCCGGGGGCCGGGGGTGCCCGAGTTGTCAGTGAGTGCGGCTTCCGGACAACAGAAATACGACAGTCCGCTCGCTTTCGGCCCAAGTAGTGGTATCGAGTTCGACCGATTGGAGCAACGCGCATTCGACCGCGTAGCCGGACTCGGCGAGCTGCCGGCCGATGGCCTCGGCTTCGTCGCGGGTGCGGGCGTGCGCCACGATCCGCTCCGGCCGGCGGGCCGCGCAGGCGGCGACGACGGGCAGTCCGCCCGCCCCGACCCGTACCACGTCGGGCTCCGGCAGGTCCTCCAGCACCTGGGGCGCCGCGCCGTGCACGACCTGCAGTTGGATGCCGTAGCGCCGGGCGGCGGCGGTGGTACGGGCGCAGGCGTCGGCGTCCGCGTCGACGGCGATGACGGCGGCGCCGAAGCGGCCGGCCTCGACGGCGGCGGCGCCGCTGCCGGAGCCGATGTCCCAGACCAGGTCGCCCACGCGCGGGCCGAGGCGGGCGAGTTGGGCGGCGCGCAGTTCGGCGGACTCGCGCGGGCCCGGGTCTGCGCCGTAGGCGGCGCCCGGGCGGCCCCAGCCGCGTACGGCGGGCGGGTAGCCGGGGTCGCGGCCGGCGATCCAGCCGGTGGCGGGGTTGCCCTGGGGCTGGGGGCCGCTGCCGCCGAGGACGATCACGACGTTCGGGTCGCGCCAGGTGTGCTCCCCGGCCTTGTCGGAGGTGACGACGGTGACCTGCTCGGCACGGGTGCCCAGCGCCTCGCAGATCACGAAGGTGCGGTGGACGCCTTCCAGCAGCAGGGCGAGTTCGCTGGGGCCGGCGCCGGGCGAGGTGAGGACGGCGACCTTGGTGTGGGCGCGGCAGACGTTCACCGCGCGCCGCAGGGTGCGGCTGTGGGCGACCACGACCTGGGCGTCGTCCCAGGGCATCCCGGCGCGGGCGAACGCGGCGGCGACGGACGACACCGCCGGGACGGCCTCGACCTCCAGGCCGTGCTCGGGGGCGCGCAGGCTGCGTACGACGCCGAAGAAGCCGGGGTCGCCGTCGGCGAGGACCACCGCGGAGCCGCGGTGGCGGGCGATGCGGCGGGCCGCGAGGTCGACGCTGCCGAGCCGGATGCGTTCGGCGTCGCGCGGGACCTCGGGGAGTTCCAGATGGTGCGCGGCACCCGCCACGAGGGTGGCGGCAGCGAGGGCGGAACGGCCCGCGTCGGTCAGCGGTGAACCGTCCCAGCCGATCACCGTGACCCGGTCGGCCATCTCGTACGTCTCCTGGAATCCGGCTGGTGGGATGGGACGTGACGTCCCCTGGGTGGCCCACACAGTACTTCAGGCCGTACCGCGACCGGTACGTCCTTCGCACGCCGTCCGATCACGGGCCCCCGCGCCGCGGGGCGGTCACTGCCAGTCGTCCGGGGCGACGCCCTCCAGGTCCTCCGGGAGGACGCTCCAGACCAGGAGGTCGGTGCGGATGTCGGTCCAGCCGCCGTCCTCCGTGCGGCTGCGGGCTATCCACGCGTTGCGCAGGACGCCCTCGCTGATGAAGCCGGTCTTCTGGGCGACCTGCTGGGAGGCCGCGTTGTCGGCGGCGGTGCGCAGCTCCAGGCGTTCGAACTTCTGGCTGTCGAAGAGCCAGCGCGCCGTCGCGATCACGGCCTCGGTGGCGTAGCCCTCGCCGCGCGCCCAGGGGGCGGTGACGTAGGAGATCTCCGAGGAGAGGATCCGCCAGTCGGTGTGCTGCAGATGGACGATGCCGACGAGGCGCTGGGTGAGGAACTCCGTGACGGCGAAGACGATGCCGCGGCCCGAGGTGCGCTCGGCGTGGGAGTGGCGGGTGGCCCAGTCGCGGGCGTCGTCCGCCGTGTAGGGGTGGGGCACCGAGGTCCAGGCGACGACGAGTTCGTCGTTCATCATCTCCTGGAGCGGGGCGATGTCTCCTTCGTCGAACGGTCGCAGCACGAGGCGGTCCGTGCTGAGGGAGATGTCCGGGAAGGTCGATGACATGCGCTGCTCCGAGGGCGTGGGGCCGTTGGGCGGATAACCAGCTGACCTGCACAGCATGCAACATGACCCGTCGAATGTGCCATGCGCATTCCGGATCGGCGGACATGACACGGGCCCCGCACACGCCCGAAGGTGTGTACGAGGCCCGGGTCGGGCGGGACTTCGCCCGCGTCAGCTCGCGGCGTGTCAGCTCGCGGCGCCGAACGCCGGGATGACGGAGCCCTCGTACTCGTCCTCGATGAACTTCTTCACCTCGTCCGAGTTCAGCAGCTTCGCGAGCTTCTGGACCCGCGGGTCGTCCTGGTTGCCTTCCTTCACGGCGAGGAAGTTGGCGTACGGGTTGCCCTCGGCCTTCTCCAGCGCCAGGGCGTCCTGGGCGGGCTTGAGGTCGGCCTCGATCGCGTAGTTGCCGTTGATGACGGCGGCGTCGACCTCGTCGAGGGCGCGCGGCAGGGTGGCGGCCTCCAGCTCCTTGAACTTCAGGCCCTTGGCGTCCTCGACGTCGGCGAGCGTGGCGGAGGTGCCGACGCCGTCCTTCAGCGTGATGAGGCCGTTGTCGGCGAGGAGCTGGAGGGCGCGGCCCTCGTTGGTGGTGTCGTTGGGTACGGCGATCGTGGCGCCGGACTTGATGCCGGAGAGGTCGTCCGCCTTGTGGGAGTACAGGCCGAGCGGCTCCAGGTGCACGTTGACGACGGGGACGATGTGCGTGCCCTGCTTCTTGTTGAAGTCGTCCAGGTACGGCTTGTGCTGGAAGAAGTTCGCGTCGACCTGGCCGTCCTCGGTCGCGGTGTTCGGCAGGACGTAGTCCGTGAACTCCTTGACCTCGAGCTTCAGTCCCTCCTTGGCCGCGAGGTTGTCCTTGATGTAGTTGAGGATGTCCGCGTGCGGGGTGGGGCTCGCGGCGACCTTCAGCGGCGCGTTGGCGTCGGCCTTGGAGTCCGAGCCGGAGTCGCTGCCGCAGGCGGTGAGTCCGAGGGTGAGCGCGGCGGCGGCGGCCAGGGTGGCGGTGATCTTCACGGTGTGACGCACGACAAGTGCCTCTTTCTTGTTACTGGTGGTTCGGCCCGACAAAGAGTTCGGGCGCACAGGGTGTTTCCTCTTCGGGAGGTTCAGGAGGTCGCCCGCCCCAGGCGCAGCAGCCGTACGGGAGCGGCGGCGCGGGACGTGCCGCGGTTCGACAGCCGTCGTACGACGAGATCGCCGAGGAGCTGGACCGCGGTGACGAGGACGATCAGCAGGGCGACCGTCACGAGCATCAGGTTCGTCTCGAAGCGCTGGTAGCCGTACGTCACCGCGAGGTTGCCCAGGCCGCCGCCGCCGACGGTGCCGGCCATCGCGGAGTAGCCGACGAGTGCGATGACCGTGGTGGTCAGGCCCGCGACGAGGGAGGGCAGCGACTGCGGCAGCAGTGCCTTGCGGACGACGGTCCAGGTGGAGCCGCCCATCGACTGGACGGCCTCGACCAGGCCGTGGTCGACCTCGCGGACGGCGGTCTCGACGAGGCGGGCGTAGAAGGGGATGGCGCCGATGGACAGCGGCACGATCATCGCCTCGGCGCCGATGTAGGTGCCGAGGACGGCCTTGGTGAACGGGATCAGGGCGATCAGCAGGATGATGAACGGCAGCGAGCGGCCGATGTTCACCACGGCGCCGATCACCTTGTTCACTATGCGGTTCTGGAGCAGCCCGCCCCGGTCCGTGAGGACCAGCAGCACGCCGAGGGGTATGCCGCCGAGGACGGCGAAGAGCGTGGACCAGGCGACCATCCGGAGGGTCTCGCCGGTGGCGGTCTCCAGCAGGGGCCGCATCGTCTCCCAGTTCATCGCACGCTCTCCTTCAGCAGTACGGCGGCCTCGTCGGCCACGCCCGCGACGTCCACCTGCAGACCGCGCTCCCGCAGGAAGCCGATCGGGACGACGTTCTCCTCGAAGCGGCCGGGGAGCTGGATGCGCATCCGGCCGATCTGCTTGCCGCCGACGGTGTCCATGGCCGCGCCGAGGATGGAGATGTCGACGTTGTAGGTCCGGGCCAGCTGGGAGATGACCGGCTGGGTGGCGGCCTCGCCGTGGAAGGTGACGTCCACGACGGTGGAGTCGGGGGTGGAGGCTTCGCCGCCGACGGGGAAGAGCTGGTGGGCCAGTTCGGAGCCGGGCGTGGCGAGCAGTTCGGCGACGGTGCCGGACTCGACGATGTGGCCGCCCTTCATCAGGGCCGCGGAGTCGCAGACGGCCTTGACGACGTCCATCTCGTGGGTGATGAGCAGGACGGTCAGGCCCAGCTGCCGGTTGAGGTCGCGCAGCAGGCCGAGGATGGAGCGGGTGGTGTCCGGGTCGAGGGCCGAGGTGGCCTCGTCGGAGAGCAGCACCTTGGGGTCGCCGGCCAGGGCGCGGGCGATGCCGACGCGCTGCTTCTGGCCGCCGGAGAGCTGACCGGGGTAGGAACGGGCCTTGTCGGCGAGGCCGACGAGGTCGAGGAGTTCCAGCGCCTTGCGCTCACGCTCCTTGCCGGTGAGGCCGAGGATCTCCAGGGGGAGTTCGACGTTGGCCTGGACGGTGCGGGCGGAGAGCAGGTTGAAGTGCTGGAAGACCATGCCGATGCGCGAGCGCGCCCGGCGCAGTTCCTTGCCGGCGCGGGGGCCGCGGCCGGCGAGCTCGGTGAGGTCGCGGCCGTCGACGGTGACCGTGCCGGAGGTGGGGCGCTCGAGGAGGTTCACGCAGCGGATGAGGGTGGACTTGCCGGCGCCGCTCTGGCCGACGACGCCGTACACCTCCCCTTCGCGGACGTGGAGATCGACGCCGTCCAGGGCGGTGACCTCACGGCCACGGGAACGGTAGACCTTTCTCAGGTCCGTGGTGGTGATCACAAGACTTCCGTCACTGTCGTGTGCGCGGCACGGCTCGGCGCCGGGCACGGGGCGGTTGCTCGTCTGGTCTGAAGTCCGGGCGAGGCGCGGCGGCGCTGCTCAGCTCCGGGGCCACGGCGGCAGGCCGTGGTCTCGCTTCGGGGGCGCGAGGCTCAGTCGGGGGCCCTCAGCGTGCACACATTCGACACATGCGGCGAGCACCGGGCGTCATGGTCGCCTCGGTCGCAAGGGTGCGGCTGCTCGTCGTGGTCATGTGCCCCAGTAAAACATGTGGCCGCCGCGATCCCAGCCGGTGTCCGCATAGCGGACAGGTCTGGATCAGCTCGTGGTGATCTCCACTCCCCCGGCCACGGCCTGCGCGGACACGGCCGACAGATCGGGTACGACGACGTCCGCCGAGAGCTCCGCGGCGGGGTGCGTTGTGGTCAAGGCCACGGTCGTCATGCCGGCCGCACGGCCGGCGGCGAGCCCGGCGGGGGCGTCCTCGAGGACCACGCACCGCTCGGGCGGGGCGCCCAGCCGCCGGGCCGCGGTCAGGTACGGCTCGGGATCGGGCTTGCCCCGGCGTACGTCGTCGGCGCCGACCACGAGCGGTGCGTGGATGCCGACCTCCCGCAGCCGGGCCTGGGCCAGCGCGCGCCCGGCGGAGGTGACGACGGCCCAGCGGCCCGGGGGCAGCCGCTCCAGGAGCTCGCGGGTGCCGGGCAGCAGCACGACGCCGCCCGCGACGTCCTGGAGCTCCAGGTCGGTGAGCCGCTCCACGGCCTCGTCGACCCGGTCCGGGGGCAGGAGCCCGGCGATGATCTCGCGGTCCGGGCGGCCGTGCAGCTCCACTCCCGTCCACACCTCGGCGGGTACGGCGTACTCGGCCGCCCAGCGGTTCCAGCAGCGCAGTACGGACTCCATGGACGAGACGAGGGTGCCGTCCATGTCGAACAGCAGGGCGTCCGCGGTGATCTTCACGTTGGTCCACCCTAAGGGGAGGCACCGGGCGGGGCATGTCACGACGGCCCGGTCGTGGGGGTGGCCCTGAAGCGGACCCCCGTACGGAGGTCGATAGGCTCTGGGGCATGTTCGACCCCCTGACGATCGCCGTGGCGGTGGCGGCGCTCGGTATCGCCGCCTGGTGCGGGTATGCCGCCTTCAAGGACCAGCCGACAAAGGACTGGCACCTCATCGGCATGGCCGTGGTGAGCCTGGCCGCGCTCGTGCAGATGGTGATCGGGATCGTCCGGCTGGCGCAGGGCGAGGACCCGCACGACACCACGACCGTGTTCGTGGCCTATCTGGTGGGTGCGGCGTGCACGCTGCCGGCTGCCGGGTTCATGTCGCTGTCCGAGCGCACCCGCTGGGGGTCGGCGACCGCCGCCGCGGGCGGCGTGATCCTCGCCGTACTGCAGGTACGGCTCTACGACATCTGGGTGGGCGCAGGTGCCTGAGAACACGACCCGCAAACGCGATCCCCGGCTCACCTCGGGCCCCGGCCGGCTGATCGTCTGGCTGTACGCCGTGGTGACCGTCGGCGCGATCTCCCGCTCCGCCGTGCAGCTTTCGACGAACTACGACGAGGCGCCCCTGGCGTACACGCTGTCGGCGCTCGCGGGCCTGGTCTACCTGGTGATCCTCGTCGCGCTCGTGCGCGGCAGCGAGGGCGCGCGCAGGCTGGCCCTCGTCTGCTGCACGGCGGAGCTGGTCGGCGTGCTGACCGTGGGTACGTGGACGCTCGCCGATCCGGAGCGCTTCCCGGACCAGACGGTGTGGTCCGACTACGGCATGGGCTACATCTTCATCCCGCTGCTGCTGCCCGTCACAGGACTGCTGTGGCTGAGGAGGTCCGGGCGGGAGAGCCGTCCCGAGTCTTCTCCAGCGTGACCACGCTCAGCCGGTTGCTGATCCGCTCGGTGCGCACGGGCGCGTACCCGAGCTTGCGGTAGAGCTGCAGGTTCGACTCGCTGCGGTGGCCGGTGAAGAGCTGGTAGCGCTTGGCCGAACCGTCGGCGGACAGCCGCTCCTCGATCGCGGCGAGCAGCCGCGCGCCTAGCCCGTGGCCCTGCATGCGGGGGTGGACTATCAGCTTGGCGAGCTTCGCGGTGCCGTCCGCGTCGACGTGGCCGCGGACGGAGCCGACGACCTCGCTGCCGAGGCGGGCGACGAGGGCCGCGCCGCGGGCGAGTTCGGCGCGCAGGTCGTCCAGGGGCTGGGTGAGCGGTTCCATGCCGTAGTCGTCGTAGAGCGCGGCCTCCGACTGGTAGCAGAGGTACTGCAGCTTCAGGATCTGCTCCGCGTCCGAGGCGCCTGCCGTCGTGATCGTCACACTCATGCCCATGCGCGCTTCCGCCCCTCTCGATCCCGCTGCCGCCCCTGGGTGAGGCCCTGGCCGTAAGTCACGGACTACCGCCTCTTTCCCCAGAGTTCGCCCGGCCCAATCTCCGTCGGTGCATTCTGTGCGGAGGGGCGCTCAGATGGGTATGGGGCGACCGCGTTTTCGTCTGTGAGATATCCGACGTTCCTGTGATTCGGGGGTGGGCAGGGGCCGTCAGCCTTCGGCAGCGAGGGCGCGTCGCAGGTACGTGGCACAGCGTGACCGGACGGCGCCGAGGCTCCCCTGCGGGATGCGGAGCCTGTCGGCGATCTCGCGGTACGTCGGGTCGTCGGGGCCGAGCAGCGCCTCCGCCACGGCGCGGCACTGCCCGGGCACGGCCCGGACGGCGCGGCGTACCTCGCGGCGGTGCTCCGCCTCGAGGACGCGGTCCTCGACGTGGTCCGGTCCCGGCTGTACGTCGTCGCGGTACGGCACCTCGACGCGGCGGCGCCGGCGGGCGGCACGCGTCTCCGCGCGGGCGGCCGCGCGCAGCCACACCCGCGGTTCGGTGAGCCCGCCGTCCCGCTCCAACACCCGCACCCAGAGCGCCTGCTCCAGATCCTCGGCCTCGACCCCGGCGGAATACGCCTCGGCGGCAGCTTCGGCGGTCAGGAGCGGGCGCAGCGCGGCGATGAGCTCATCCATGCGAAGGGGGACGGCCGACGGCCGCCCCCGGTTTCGCCCCGGCGGCGGGTTCACCCGGTCGTGGGTCAGTGGCAGTCCCAGCGCCAGTCCCAGGGCTCACCGGGGCATGTGCGGCAGCGGAAGAAGTAGATGCCGCCGCAGTCGCCGAGCTGGATGTCGCCGGTGATGGTGAGCAGGTGCGTCATGCGGTGCCCCGCGCCGCAGTCGGGCCAGTTCGCCGGCTGGGTCCACGCCGGCCAGCCCCCCACCTTGGTGCCGATGGCGTTGGAGTCGGGCGGCCACATCGAGCCGCCCGTCGGCAGACGCAGCCGGGGCTCCCAGGTGTCCCAGAGGTCCTGGGGCAGATCCAGCCACCGGGGGTAGTCCTCCACCATGGCGGGCGAGAGCGTCGACGGTGCTTCCGGCAGGTTGTACCGGTCGTACTCGCCCTCCTGCGGTCGCGGCGCCCGTTCGAGCAGCCCGGCGGCGGTGACCTCCGACTCGGTGCGCCAGAAGAGCCGGGGCAGCACCCCGCACGGGTCCTCCTCGTGCTCGAGGGAGCACCATGCGAGCTGCAGTACGTCCGTGCCGCCGGGGAACTCCAGTTGCGGCACGTCGCGGGCGTAGAGCTGCAGGATGGGTGCCATCGGCACCTCTCCCGAGATGACATCCTTCAAGTCGTCCCCGGTCGTCCAGTGGCCCTCCTGAGCACAGGTCGGCCAGGGCTCCGCGGCGGGCCACAGCAGCGGGCCGCCCAGGGAGCTGTCGCGGACGCCCGGATCGCCCGGCTCGGGGTTCAGCATCACGGCCTGCCGTACGAGACCGTCGTACTCGGGTATCAGCGTGCGGAGGTTCTTGGCCGGCAGACCGGACACCAGGGGGCTCCTTCACATCGGCGGGAAGCTGTCGTGCACGCTAGCGCGCGGCACCGACAACTCCCCGCCGCGCGGCGTCAGCCGCGGAAGTCCGCTGCTGCCAGGAGGCCCTGGTCCGTTACGTCCGTGAAGATGCCGTCGATGCCCGTTTCGAAGCAGCGCTTCAGCCAGCCGAACGTGTCGCCGTAGGCGTTGGGGTCCGTGCCGACCCGGTAGTCCAGCGGGAGGAACGTGTTCTCCGGGCGGTGTGTGTACGGGTGGAGGATCAGGCCCGCCGCGTGGGCGTCGCGGACCAGGGTGGTCTCCGGCAGGAGCTTGCCCGTGGAGTCGCGCGGGAGGATCAGGTCCAGCGTGGGGCCGAGGCCCTTGGCGTACGAGGCGATCCACGCGAGGCCCTCGGGCCTGACGAGGTCCGCGACCGTGCGCGGGTCGCCCGCCTCGGTGAAGTCCCAGGGGCGCGACGCGGCGCCCGAGAGGAGGACGACTCCGGGCGCGGAGACCAGGCGGGCCAGGCGCTGGATGCTGCTCGGCTCGAAGGACTGCAGGAAGTTCGTGGCGCGGCTGCCCGCCCGGTCGTACGTCCGCAGCAGCGCCGCCAGGCGCTCCTCCAGGCCGAGGCCGAGGTGGCGGAAGTAGGTGGGGTGCTTGGTCTCGATGTGCAGCCACACCGGGCGGCCGTTCTCCTCCTCCAGCCGGGCCGCCCAGCGGAAGACGTCCTCGAGGGTGGGCACGCCCCAGCGGCCGTCGTAGACGGTGTTGCGCTGGCGGTTGTTCGGGATGCGCTCCTTGGCGCGCAGCGTGCGCAGCTCGGCCAGGGTGAAGTCCTCCGTGAACCAGCCGGTGATCGCCACCCCGTCCACCGTCTTCGTCGTACGGCGGTCCGCGAACTCCGGACGGGCGGCGACGTCCGTCGTACCGCCGATCTCGTTCTCGTGCCGGCACACGAGGTGCCCGTCCTTCGTCGGTACGACGTCCTGCTCGATGACGTCGGCGCCGAGGTCGTAGGCGAGCTGGTACGACCCGAGGGTGTGCTCCGGCCGGTACCCGCTGGCGCCGCGGTGGGCGATCACCGCCGGGACGGGCAGCCGGCGGCCCACGCCGCCCTGCGCCGCGGCCGGGCCCGCGCCCAGGCCGAGCGCCGCACCCGCGCCGGTCAGGGCGGCCGCCCCCAGCACCGTCCTCCTGCCGACCGAACCCTGCGTCCGGCCTTCTGCCTGGCTCATCGCGATCTCCCGTCGCCGGTGTCCCGTTCCGTCCGAAACACGGGCGATGCTAGGCCGCCGGTGGTGGCCGACGGGAGACTGCGGACGGAACGCCGGGGGAAGACGAGTCAACAGCGCGTATCCAGGAAGTGAACCCGGTGTGCGTTCGGCGGGTACGCGCGAGTATGGTCCCAGCCTGCGTGTCGTGCGGTGTGCGCAGGTCGCTGGGCCACACCGCCGCTCGCACATCACTCACGTACCGGAGGGCCCGTTGCTTCGTATCCTGATCAAGGCGTTTCTCGGATTGCTCATGCGCGTCCTGTTCCGCCCACGGGTCGAAGGCATGGAGCACATCCCGGCCGACGGTCCGGTGATCGTCGCCGGCAACCACCTCACGTTCATCGACTCGATGTTCCTGTCGCTGGTGGTGAAGCGGCAGGTGTACTTCATCGGCAAGGACGAGTACGTCACCGGCAAGGGTGTGAAGGGCCGGCTGATGGCCTGGTTCTTCAGCAACATCGGCGGCATGATCCCCGTGGACCGGGACGGCGGCCGCGGCGGTGTCGCGGCGCTGATGACCGGCAAGCGCGTCCTGGAGGAGGGCAAGGTCTTCGGGATCTACCCGGAGGGCACCCGCTCCCCCGACGGCCGGCTCTACCGCGGCCGTACGGGCGTGGCGCGCCTCGCGATGATGACGGGTGCGCCGGTGGTGCCGTTCGCCATGGTCGGCACCGAGAAGATCCAGCCGACCGGGGCCGGTATGCCGCATATCGCCCGTTTCACGGTGCGGTTCGGCAAGCCGCTGAGCTTCGCGCGCTACGAGGGCATGGAGCGCGACCGCTATGTGCTGCGGTCCGTGGCGGACGAGGTCATGAGCGAGATCATGCGGCTGTCCGGCCAGGAGTACGTGGACGTGTACGCGTCGAAGGTGAAGGAAGCGGCGTAACCCCGGTCCGTCAGAGGTCCGACGGCCGGTCCGTCACAGATCCGACGGCCGGTGTTCCGGCGGCGCCGCCCCGTCCCGCGCCGCCCCCGCCTCCGGCAGCCACAGCACGAACGTGCTGCCGTATCCGAGCCGGGAGAACAGCCGTGCCTGGCCCCCGTGCGACTCCGTGATCTGCCTCACGATCGCCAGCCCGAGCCCCGTGTGGCGGTCGCGGCCCGCGCCGCCCGTCTCGCGCCAGAAGCGGTCGAAGACACGCGGCTGGTCCTCCTCCCCGATGCCCGGCCCCGCGTCCTGGACGGCGATCCACAGCCAGCCGTGCCCGTCGCCGACCTCCCGTCCGGTGGCGGTGGTGATGCGGCTGCCCGCCGGGGCCAGCCGTACGGCGTTGGAGAGCAGGTTGCCCACCGCGCGGCGCAGCGCGTCGTGGTCCCCGATGACCGAGAGTCCGGACATCGTGCGGTGCCGCAGGACCAGGCCCCGCTCGGCGGCCAGCGGCTGGAAGTCCTCGCACGCCTCGCGGGCGACCTCGGCGAGGTCCACGTCCGCGTCGGCGAACGCGGGGGCGGAGCGGCGGGCGGTGGCCAGCAGGTCCTCGACGAGGCCGGTCATCCGGGTGGTGGCCCGGTCCACGACGGCGACCGCGCGGCTCCGTTCGGCCTCGTCGGACTCCTCCGCGGTCAGTACGGCGTCGAGGTTGGCGCGGATGATGGCCAGCGGGGTGCGCAGCTCGTGTGAGGCGTCGTCGACGAGCTGGCGCTGGGCGCGGAAGGAGTCGTCGAGCCGGTCGAGCATGGAGTCGACGGCGTCGGCGATCATGCGCAGTTCGTCCTTCGGACCCTGCAGTCTGATGCGCCGTCTGAGGTCGCTGCCCGCCTGGATCTCCTCCGTGGTGCGGGCTATGGCGCGTACCGGGCGCAGGGCGCGGCCGGAGAGGATCCAGCCGATGCCCAGGCTCGCCACGGCCAGGCCCGCGAGGACGATGTAGGAGAACTCCCGCAGGTTCTGCAGCGTCTCGTAGTTCACGGCGGACTCGACCTCGACGGCCTTCACGGCGTCGAACTGGCCGATGGTCACCCCGCGGAACTCCTTGTCCACCTGGATGGTCCGGCTGACCGGATGCGCCTCGCCGCTGTTCTTCAGCGCCATGTACGCACCGCCCAGGACCAGCGCCGTGATCCCGAAGAGCAGGGCCGAGTACAGCAGGGTGAGCCGGAAGCGGATGGTCTGGGCGAAGGCCGGCCACGGGATCCGGTACCCGGACCCGGGCAGCCGCGGGCGCCTCACCGGTCCTCCCGGAGCCGGTAGCCCTGCCGTATCACCGTCTCGATGAGCGGCTCCCCCTCACCGGTGACCTTGCGGCGCAGCGAGCCGACGGTGACGCGGACGGTGTTGGTGAACGGGTCGGCGTTCTCGTCCCAGACGTGCTCCAGCAGCTCCTCGGCGGGGATCACCTGGCCGGCGCGGCTCATCAGATAGTGCAGTACGCCGAACTCCTTCGGGGTGAGCTGCAGCGGCCGCTCGCCCCGGTACGCCTCGAAGCGGGCGGTGTCCAGGCGCAGTTCGCCGACCTCCAGTACGGAGGTGCCGCCCTCGTCGCGGCGCAGCAGGGCCCGGATGCGGGCCAGCAGCTCGGGCAGGGCGAAGGGTTTGACCAGGTAGTCGTCCGCGCCCGCGTCCAGTCCGCGGACCCGGTCCGCGAGCCGGTCGCGGGCGGTGAGCATCAGGATGCGCGGGCCGCCGGGGGCCAGGCGTATCGCGCGGCAGACCGCCAGGCCGTCGCCGTCGGGGAGCGTCAGGTCGAGCAGCACCAGGTCGTAGTCGTTGACGGCGAGCTTCTCCAGGGCGCTGTCGACGTCCGGGGCCGCGTCGACGGCGTAACCGGAGCGCACCAGGCCCACCCGGAGGGCGTCCACCAGGTCCTGTTCGTCTTCCACCACGAGGAGGCGCATGTGTTCGACCCTAGTCCGCGTCCGTGATCGATTCCGCGGAGCGCAGGGCCTCCTGGATCGGGATGGCGAACCCGATGCCGATGGAGCCGGAGTTGCCGCGGCTGAGGGTGGCGATCGCGGTGTTGATGCCGATGACCCGGCCGCGGTCGTCGACCAGCGGGCCGCCGGAGTTGCCGGGGTTGATGGAGGCGTCCGTCTGGATGGCCCGCCGGGTGCCGGCACCGCCCTCCCCGAGGGACACCTCCCGCTCGGTGGCGCTGATGATCCCGGCGGTGACGGTGCCGGTCAGACCGAGCGGCGAGCCGACCGCGATGACCGTGTCGCCGACGGAGACCTGGGCGGCGCCGGCCAGGGCGACGGGCTGCGCGGACCGGGACGAGGGTTCCAGTACGGCCACGTCGCGGGCCCGGTCGCGGCCGACGACCCGGGCCCGGGTGCGGGTGCCGTCGTGCAACTGGACGGTGACGCTCGAAGCGGAGCCCACCACATGGGCGTTGGTCAGGATGCGGCCCTGCTGGTCGTACACGAAGCCGGAGCCCTGGCCGCCCGCGGCCGCCACGGAGACGACGCTGGGGAGCACGCGGGCGGCCACGGTGTCGAGACCACCGGGGGCGGGAACGGGGGCCGCCGCCCCCGGTGGTCGCTGTGCGGCGGGACCGGTGTCGTCGTCGGCGGCCATGCCGCCGGCCCGGCACCAGCCGGCCGGCGATCGTCGAGCCTGTGCTGAGCGGTGTGATGCGGAGCTGGC